>JANMZN010000138.1:0-4129 GCA_031383285.1 Segetibacter sp. | reverse complement strand
CCCAGCACGTCACTTCTACAACATACCAATTTGTTCCGGTTAAAGAATTAACATCAAAATCAGATATTGATTTTAATAAAACAATTCAGGAAATTTACAATCAGCATTATAGAAGGTATAAATTAACTAAAGAAGAAACTGAATTTATTGAAAGTATGATTAAACCAATGTCTTAATAAACGTTGAAATAAAAAATTAGTTTTAATGAAAGCAAGACAGTCCTCGCACCAAGTCAGGCACATTTGAAAGGCGCACAAAGCCACACACAAAGCTAACCTTGCAAAAGAGCCTGCCTTGTTCCCACTTTTCTTGGACACACCCTACTCTGGTGGATAAATACGTCATAGTGACACACCCGAAAGAAAGGCGAACGTACAACACAAGGGGTTTGGCAAAATACGGGCGGAAGTAAGCCGTGTTTCAACCTTTTGTAATTCTGTTGGGTTACAAATCCAGCTTGCCGTTATAAATTAAGCAAAGTGCAAATTATCAACTCTAAATTATAAATTTGGCTTCCGTACGCCGGGCGTGACGGGATTCTATTACCCGTACTTCGCCAATCCCAGTTCGTTAAACTGTCAATGAGGGCTATTTCCGGATTTAACTTAAATGTAAATGAGAAATACTTTCCTGCCTTTATTTCCTCGTAATTCAGTTTTGTAAAAGAATAGCTGAAAAACATGATCAGGTTTGTGACATCTTCTTATCGAATAAGCAAAAACCATTTTATTAGAATAGCGCATATACAGCAAAAGTTGCCAGCCAATGATCTCCACCATAATTTCCGGAGGTAACGTTGGGCAATGTTTTTGTCAGAAACTCATTTGCTTTTTGAGCAAATAATTTTTTCCATTTATGGTCTTTGGGCAAAGCCCTACTAATATTTTTAAGGCACCACGACCTGCTAAGTGATAAGCCATCAAGGTGAACAATCTGGTAGTCGGTGCGATCGCTTACCACAGGCATTTTCAACAAATTATTTATTCCCTTTGGCGAATAATATTTTTCTATCCAGACAACAAATTGTTTTTTTGATAGGATGCGTTGCATTAGATCAGCTGCTTCTAAACTTGGCGAAAAGAAATCTGTACCATCCGGTTCTAACCATGCAGGTATTTCTACATTGGTGTAATAAAATGTTTTAGCATTTTTAATGATTAGTTTTTCAAAGGCTGTATCCTTGTTGGCCTTTGCCCAATCCAGTGCAAAACACAAACCAAAAGCTGTATTTGGATGAACGCCTGTTCTATTGGGATAAGTTTGTTTTGGTAGGTAGTTTTTCCATAAATCTACAATGGTTTTTGTCAGCGGCTGAAGGGACTTATACCATTCTTTTGCTTTAGGATCATTCCATGTTTTTAGTTCAAGGTCAAGTTGCAGTAACCATGCCCATCCGTATGTACGTTCAAATATTTTGCTTGTTTTATATTTACTGAAATAAATAGCTTCTTCATTTATTTTTTCCGGATCAAAACTATTCGCCAAAACTTCTCTGGCTTTTAATTCCAGTGCAAAACCCGATTTTTCTTTCAATAGTTTGATCAGCATCCAATGCCCGTGAACGCTACTATGCCAATCGAGGCAGCCATAAAAAGATGGGTGTAATTGTTGGGGAAGCAACATATGATCTGTGGAAGTATCGGAAGTGTGGCTTGTTTTATTGGGCCATTGTTGGCTAATGCAGTGTAAAGGCATTTCGGCCAATTTATTTACCAAAGTATCATTCAATATTGGTTGGCAATAACAGAAAAAAGGCAGTAGTATAAAAAGTAGTTTTAGCATAATAATGGTAGCGGTATAAAAAATGGCTACCTGCAATTTACAGGTAGCCATTCAATTTTCGAGTTATTTATATTTATTTCGCCACTATCAGTTTCTTAGTATCCACCATTTTACCATCTACATACATAGTGTAGGTATAAGTGCCTGAAGCAAGGCCTTTGGTATCTACATTCAATACACCTTTGCCAAAAGTATTGAGGTTGATAGTTTTAATTTTCCTTCCTGCATTGTCTACAATGATCAACTCGGCTTTAGCAGCACCGGTTGGTATGTTGTAGTTGATTTTTGTAAAATTTCCTGCAGGTGGGTTGGGTATGTTTTGATCTAAAGAAGCTGTTTCAAAACTTACGGCTTGTTGATTGATGGTTGCAATGGGTTTGCCACTGCCTTGTATCATGGCTTTTAGTTCGTCTAATTCAGCTTTTATCATGTTTATTTCATTGTGCAATTCTTCGTTTTCTTTTTCTATTTTCTCACTCTTTGCAGATAATGCCTGTATGCCCAACAAAGCCACACCTGAGGGATCAATTGTTGAGATTGATTTATCATCCAAGCCGGTATTAAACAACTTATAAAAGTCTTGCGCTATTGGCCCAATATGATATTCATTATTGGTCCCTTTGTATTTCCATTTAGTTATTTCGAGCGAATTTATCTTATCTAAAATTAGTTGTGGGTCTTGATTTTGAAAATCTTCTTTTAGGTTTTTATCAGATGTATTTGTCCATGTGCCGCCTTCTGTGAGATATGCACCGTTTCCATTTGTAGCATTTGTGCCAACTTTTAAAGCTTGCCCAACTGAAGGTGTTGCGTTCCCAAATCCCCAATCTTTAACATCGGAATTTCCAAACATCATCATATTGCTAAAACCTACTTCAGCACTGTATCCGATGGCAGTTGTGTTGGTAAGGTTGGTAGCTGAATTTGATACTCCTGCATAGCTGCCTATAGCTACGTTATAATCGCCTGTAATGTTGCTATAAAGAGCTTTGTGGCCAACAGCAGTATTATAATCGCCAGTAGTATTTCTCCACATTGATCCACCTCCTGTTGCTGTATTTCGCCATCCTAATGTATTTGAATAAAGTGCATAGGCACCAGTGGCTGTACTTCCGACTCCTTCAGTATTTGCAAGTAATGCATTGTATCCTGTTGCCGCATTTTCAATTCCGGTAGAATTTGCAGATAATGAGTGATAGCCAATAGCTGTATTATTGTCACCACTCGTATTTTCTTTAAGACTCTCATACCCATTAGCCGTATTTCCGGAACCATTAACATTGAAGTCTAAAGCAAAAACCCCGGTTGCCGTGTTATTATTTCCAGTTGTGTTAAAATATAAGGATGCGTTTCCGAAAGCTGTGTTTCCATTTCCTACTGTATTTTTCCTTAGTGCCAAGCTTCCGTACGCATTGTTAAACTGACCTGTAGTATTTGAATATAAAGCTTCTGCACCTGTTGCATTATTGTTATCACCCGTTGTGTTTGAATAAAGTGTATTATAACCAGAAGCAGTATTTGAGTAACCTGTAGTATTACTATACAATGCATTACTGCCCATAGCAGTATTTAAGTCGGATGTGTTATAGCGCAATGCTTGGTTGCCAATAGCTGTATTATTTCCACCAGTACTGTTAACGGCAAGTGCATAATAGCCAATACCTACATTTGAGTTTGCCGTAGTATTACCCTGTAATGCAGAAAGGCCAATACCTATATTCCAATTGCCGGTTGTATTAAAAAGAATAGCATTTGCACCTATTCCGATATTGCTTTCACCAACTGTATTCGATAAAAGTGAACTGGGGCCAATCCCAATATTCGAGCCACCGCTTGTGTTTGCCTGCAATACCAGACTACCAATTGCAGTATTACTACTACCAGAAGTATTATTATACAAAGCTTTATCCCCGGTGGCAATATTATCTGTGCCGTCTATATTCTGCAATAAGGCCGTATTGCCAATAGCTACATTTGAACTGCCTGTTGTATTATTTAATAATGCCCCATACCCCAATGCAGCATTATAATTGCCATTTTGATTACTTTGCAAACTATTACTACCTACTGCTGTATTCTGATAGCCGATAGTGTTGTTGAGTAAACTATAGGTGCCTACGCTGGTATTGTACCCACCTGTAGTATTGCTGAGAAGTGATTGATATCCAAATGCTGAATTGCTGAAATTGGAATTGCTTGCTAACGCTTTGAAACCATAACTTGTATTTGCATTGGAGCTAAAATCTATACTACCTGCTACTTGATTGTTTACTTTAAAAACTAGTGGTTGTGCATCTGTAGTTCCTATGAAATTTGTTCCAGCTATTGTTCCGGCATTGCCTTTTAA
>JANMZN010000118.1:0-1535 GCA_031383285.1 Segetibacter sp. | reverse complement strand
AAAATTGTTTAAAGAAACAGGAGTTTATTCATTGAATTAGATTTTTTTTAAAGGCCTTCTGCCATATGCTTGTGATAAAAGTCAGTTCATCCTGTGAAGTTGCTCATCCCCTTCCTATAAGGCTACCGCTACTTTAGCTCCCTATTCAAGGGGAATACTATGCCTTTAACAAAGCCAACCATCCAAAAAGCACCATGTTACCATTGCGGTGAAGAATGCCCGAATGATAAAATTCATTGGCAGGAAAAAAAATTTTGCTGTGAGGGTTGCAAAATGGTATTCCAGATATTAAACCAAAATGACCTTTGCGATTATTACAACCTGAATGAAAAACCCGGTATCAGCCAGCGTATCAACGTAAGAAAAGACAAATTTGCTTTTTTGGATGATGAAAAAATACAAGTTCAGCTGATCAGTTTCCGTGATGACAAACAGGTACATGTTACTTTTTACCTGCCACAGATGCATTGCAGCTCCTGTCTTTATTTATTGGAAAATCTGCATCGTATTGAGTCTGGTATTATTTCAGGCAAAGTCAATTTTATCCGAAAAGAAGTGGAGATAGTTTTTCTTACGCAGGAAACCAGTTTACAAAAAGTAGCCGAAACATTGACCAGTATTGGTTACGAACCTTATATCAGTCTGAATGATTTGAAAGCGAAGAGACCTGCCATTAATAAAAGTATGGTGTATCAACTGGGTATCGCCGGTTTTTGTTTTGGCAATATCATGCTGATGAGTTTTCCGGAATATCTGGGCATTGATGCCAGTGAAGAAGGTCTGAGAAGCATTTTCCGCTGGATAAATTTTGGTTTGGCTATTCCTGTACTCCTTTATTCGTCACTGCCCTTTTATCAATCATCCTGGAAAAGTCTTCAACACAAATTCCTGAATATTGATACACCGATAGCATTAGCTATCATTATTACTTTTATCCGGAGCGCTTATGAAGTGATCAGCGGCACAGGTGGTGGTTATTTCGACTCCATGACAGGTATTGTTTTCTTTATGCTGGCCGGACGTATTATCCAGGATAAAACCTACCGGCAATTATCTTTTGAAAGAGATTATACTTCTTATTTCCCTATAGCTGTTTCCGTATTGAAAGAAGATAAAGAAATACCTACCATATTACCTGATATCAAACCAGGACAAACCCTGCTTATTCATTATGAAGAATTGATTCCTGCAGACGGAATACTAACCAGGGGTAAAGCATTTATCGATTATAGTTTTGTAACAGGTGAATCATTGCCGGTATTAAAAGAAGTGGGTGAGCTGGTATATGCCGGAGGTAAGCAAACAGCTGGCAATATTGAAATACTGGTGGTGAAAGAAGTGGCGCAGAGTTATCTTACCAAACTCTGGAACAAAGATGCTCCTATTGAACAGGGTGAGCGTAAAGAGAGCGGTATCATTAAACAAGGAGTTGTTAAATCAGTTTCTTTTGTTCATTTGCTCAGCCGGTATTTTTCGTTGATGGTTTTAAGCATCGCCACTATCACAGCTATTTACTGGCAAATAAATGACCCTTC
>JANMZN010000089.1:0-13920 GCA_031383285.1 Segetibacter sp. | reverse complement strand
CCCAGGTTTACTACATCATTGTGAACAGAAGAATTGTCAAAAAGTTTAGGATAATAATTGCGTACAAATCCAACACAACTTGCACTGGGAACTACCAAATATTCTACGTCTTTAAAGTCATTTAAAAACTTGTTGCAAACGGCTTTGCTTTCATCATGAAATCCGGCATTAAATGCTGGCTGGCCACAACAAGTTTGGTTTTTATTGTAATTTACTTTGCATCCCATTTTCTCCAAAACTTTCACCATATTGAACCCAGTTGCAGGATACAATTGATCAATAAAACATGGAATGAAAATATCAACATTCATCGGCTAATAATTATTGGCTTTATGATCTCTGGATTTGTTAATGATGGATTGTTTTAGCTCAATCATCTTAATAGCTGTAATAGCAGCTTCTTCGCCTTTATGCCCATGCTTTCCTCCTACTCTTTCTAATGCCTGTTCTTCGTTGTCAACAGTGAGCACGCCAAAAATAGTTGGCACTTCTAATGTCAGGTTAAGTTGGGTAACACCATCTGTTACTCCCTTACACACATAATCAAAATGAGGAGTATCACCACGTATAACCGCACCAAGTACAATAAATGCATTAGCTACCGGTAAGCCGTCTTTAGCATAAGCTTTTACTGCAAAAGGGATCTCCATTGCACCCGGTACCACAATAGATTTGTAATTTACCCAATTCTCCTTCAATACTTTAATAACTCCTTCTTCCAATCGGTCAACAATATGTGAATTCCATTCTGTTTTTACAATTAAAACAAAGGCATCCTTTATTTCAGGGATGCCTTTGTTCAATTGACTATTTCCTTGTGAAGCCATATTATTTTACACTTAGATCATTATTTTCAATACTCAATCTGTATATATATTTATCAATTGAAAACCCTTTCTCCGTTTTCGGGAATTTTTCTTTGATTTCTTTGTAGATAACTAATGCATCATCATTCTTACCTAAACTTTCTAACAAGTATCCGGCCCGGAATAAAAACTCAGAAGAATTAAATTCATCAACCTGAAAATAGTGACCTGCTTTCTTGTAAGCATCAACTGCTTCATCCTTCTTTCCAAGTTCACTATACGCATCAGCCAAACGACCATATGCAATCATTTGTATTTGCTTAGAATCGGTTCCGAAGTCCTTTAAATACTTTACTGCATTATTAAAATCGCCCGTTTTAAGCGCAATAACTCCTGCATAAAAACTCGCAAGGTTCGCAGCCTTGGTTCCACTATAATTACTCAAAATATAGAGAAAACCCTTATTTTGGCCATCTCCATTTAGCGCAAGCTTAAGACTATCATTTCTATAGTACTCTTCGGCTTTAAACATTGCCTCTGACGCCTTTTCTTCCTTAGGCTCCATTATCATGGTTTTATACAACATCCAACCACCGGCTACTATAATAACCGCTGCGGAAAAACCAATGATTATTTTGCTGTACTTTTCCCAAAAACCTTTGACAGCTTCTAGACCTTCATTTACTTCGACTTCCAATTCTTTTGACATTATAAATTATAGATTAAATTAAAAATTAAGACTGATTATTAATCAACAATGTAAGGATAATCATCCTCAGCATATATATCCTTATATACTTCGCTTTCATCCGGCCAAGGGCTTTCTTCAGCAAATCGAACACTTTCTTCTACTATTTCGTTCACTGTTGCATCTATAGCATCCAATTCTTCTTGCGTTGCGAATTTATTAACAAGAATATGTTTCATAACAAGCGTGATCGGATCTTTCACTTTATACTCTTCCAACTCCTCTTTGCGGCGATACTTTTGAGGATCACTTATTGAGTGCCCTTTGTAGCGGTAAGTCTTCATCTCCAACAATGTTGGACCACCGCCTTCTCTTGCTCTTTTTACTGCCCTGCTAATAGCCTCATGTACCGGTTCAGGATCCATACCATCCACCTTATCCGCAGGCATTTCGTAAGCATCAGCCAATTTATAAATATCAATTACATTACTAGTCCTTTCAACAGAAGTTCCCATGGCGTAATTGTTATTTTCACAAATAAAAATTACTGGCAATTTCCATAACATAGCCATGTTAAAAGTCTCATGTAACATGCCCTGTCTTGCAGCTCCATCGCCAAAAAAGCACAAAACAACGTTGTCTGTTCCTTGGTATTGCTCCGCAAATGCAAGTCCTGCACCTGTACCTATTTGAGCACCTACAATACCATGTCCCCCGAAAAATCTTTGTTCTAATCCAAAAAAGTGCATACTGCCTCCTTTTCCTTTGGCGCAACCTGTAGCTTTACCATATAACTCGGCCATACAAGCATCTGCTGATATGCCCTTTGCGAGTGCCAAACCATGATCCCGATATGCAGTAATAAAAGGATCATCTGGTCGAGTGGCTGTCATACAGCCTGCAGCGAGTGCTTCCTGACCAATGTATGCGTGAAAAAATCCACGTATTTTGCCAGCCATCTTATACTTCTCTTCTGCCTTCAATTCAAATTGGCGAATAAGTTGCATTAACTGATACCAATACAGGTAGGTGTCTTTTGAAAACTTAGTTGGCACTATACTTTTAATTTTTGAGGGGCAAATATAGGTGGAAAATTGAACACAGTTCACACAGTTTTTAGACATAGTTAAAAAATTATATTTATTTAGCTATTAACTGAATGACTTTACTTTGCCTTCAACATGCTGCACCTCGAAAAAATACAGCTTTATCAGTTTAAAAATTATAAACATCAACAGTTTCATTTCAAAGAAAAAATTGTTGGAATCGTAGGAAACAATGGCATAGGTAAAACAAACCTCTTGGACGCTATCTATTATCTATGCTTTACTAAAAGCTATTTTGGCAAATCTGAGGTGAATAGTGTACAATTTGGTTTTCAGGGTATGAGATTGGAAGGAGATTTTATAAAAAATGATCAATCAGAAAAAATCATTTGCATTGTAAGGGAAAACAACAAAAAAGAAATTACCCGTAATGATGAAGGTTACAAAAAATTTAGTGAACACTTGGGGCAATTTCCGATTGTAATGATTGCACCGGATGATGTAGAACTGATTAATGGTAATAGTGATGTAAGAAGAAAATTTTTGGATACACTTCTCAGCCAACTTGATACAAAATACCTGCAAAACTTGATTGTCTATACCAAAATCTTGCAGCAACGAAATAGTTTATTGAAAATGGCTGCTGAAAAAGGCAAAATGGAAGAATCATTGTTGGTCATTTTAAACCAACAATTGATTCTGCCCGGTACCTACATATATGAAACCAGAAAAAAATTTGCCACCAACTTTTTACCAAAAGTAGAAAATAGCTACAAGCAGATTGCTGGCACGGAAGAACCAATTAAGCTCCAATATAATAGCCAATTAGCTGAAAATTCATTTGAACAGCTATTATTAAATTCACAAGCAAGGGACAAAATGTTGCAACGCACTACAGTAGGTATTCATAGAGACGATGTAGCGTTTACTTTTCAAAATGAAAGTTTTAAAAATATTGCTTCTCAGGGTCAACGAAAAAGTTTGCTATTTGCACTTAAACTGCGGGAATTTGAAGAATTGAAGTCGGCCAAAGGGTTTTCTCCCATTCTACTTTTAGATGATGTATTCGAAAAATTGGATGCGGGCCGAATGCAAAATTTATTATCCCACGTATGTAAAGAAACTGACAGTCAAGTATTTATTACCGATACACACAAAGATCGCCTCGAAAATTCATTAAATGATTTGCACGTTGAGTACCAATTAGTTGAACTCTAATAACATAAAATTTATTTTTCATTAATGATGCCGATTTCAATAACACAGCCTGATTTACAATTATTATTTTTACAAAAACAAAGCGTTGAATATCCGAAATACTAATTAAATTACATTGAAATTTCTGAGTGTTCAAATAAAATGTAAAACTTGGCGTTAGTAATATATTCAATATCCTACTATGACATCCCAAATTAGAAACTATTTAATCTTACCCTGTTTATTGATACTATTATTAGTATCAAAGGGTAAAGCACAGGACATTCATTTTTCGCAATTTTTTGAAGCCCCCCTATTACGTAATCCATCATTAGCGGGCATTTTTGCTGGAGACATCCGATTTCAAGGCGTTTATCGAAATCAGTGGGCAAGTGTGACAGTACCATACAAAACGGGCTCTTTCAACCTGGAGTATAAGCAGCCAATAGGCAAAGGTGATGATTTCCTTACTACAGGCATGCAGTTAGTGTATGACAAAGCTGGTTCTACAAATTTCACAACAACCAATGTATTGCCTGCAGTTAATTATCACAAATCACTAAGCGGCTTTAAAAGCCAATATCTATCCCTTGGCTTCATGGGTGGCTTAGTGCAAAGAAGAATTGATAGGTCTAAAGTTACAACCAATAATCATTTTGATGGCAATGGCTACAACCCTGGATTGGGCGATGGCGAAACTTTTTCAAAAACCAACTTCTCTTATTGGGATGCAAGTGTTGGTATGAGCTTTAATTCAGCCATCAGAGAAGACAATCCGGATGACAATTACTTTGTAGGAGTTGCCTATCACCACTTTAACAGGCCAAAAAACAGTTTCTACTCTAATCCAGATATCGAATTGCATCCGAAATATGTATTTTCAGCAGGCGCCAAGTTTTCGGTAAGTGAGATATCATATTTCACTATTCAGGCAGATCATACTATACAAGGTCCATCGATTGAAACAATTGGAGGTGTTATGTATTCCTTTAAAATAGGCAGCGATTATGACAATCCGGATTACACATTACACTTTGGCGGTTTCCTAAGGTGGCAGGATGCTCTTATTCCTGTAGTCAAGTTAGATTATCACCCTTTTTCAATTGCTTTGAGCTATGACGTAAACGTTAGTCAATTGCAAACGGCTAGTCAAGGTCAAGGCGGTTTGGAATTATCGGTTACTTATGCAGGCTTTTTTGACAGGAATAACAGCTCAAAAGAAGCAATAAGATGCCCTAAATTTTAGTTTTGCTATCAAATCGTTAATAACGTGGATTAAATAACACAACTTATTAACGATTTGTGGCTAAAATTTTGTTATTTGCTAAATATATCTACTTTTACGTTTGAGAATAACCATGAACAAATTTTACTTAATCATATTGTTTATTTTTTTTACTATAGTTACCAATGCCCAACTAAAGGGTATAGAGGTTAATGTAAAGACAATTGAAGAGTTATCTGTTAAGGTGATTAAATTCTATCCTAACCCTGCTACCTCGGTTATTAATTTTGAGTTTATTCAGCCGGTTCAGAAAGATTACACACTTCAGGTTTACAATTTTGTAGGCAAGAAGGTTTATGAATTGTTCTCTGTTTCTCAAAAAACCATCATCCCTCTAGGAGAATTTTATAGAGGTGTTTACATTTTCCAACTTCGCGACAAGGGCGGTAGAATCGTTGAATCGGGCAAATTTCAAGTAGCCAAGTAATCACTTTTTTACTTTTTATCTTCAAGCTCCTACATTATTGATATTGTTAGCCCTATTTGGTTATATAGTGCACATTTTTTCTAGATAAATGACAATTTAAATAAGGAGAATCAATGCCATTAAAATGATTGTAACTCACCGAGAAGAGCAACCCACCACTCAATTGTTGAAGTTTAATTTACATTGAAAAAACTAGAATTGTTTGTGAATTGTCCTTCAAAATAAAATCCAACTATATCACTTTATTCATGTGCATCGTGTATGCCATTTAACTCAACAAAAAAACCACCCCAAATGGTGGTCTGCAAAAAAATCAACATCATAATACTTTCACTGATTAATAGGCTATTTGTTTTTCGGCCATTAGTTTTCGTAAGTTCATTAATCCATAACGCATACGTCCGAGAGCAGTATTAATGCTGCAATTGGTTATTTCAGCTATTTCTTTAAAGCTAAGATCAGCATAATGACGAAGTACAATCACTTCTCTTTGTTCTTCCGGCAACATATCTACTATGCGTCGAATTCTTTCATTTCCCTGAAAACGCATCATACTCTCATCTGCACTTTCTTCTACCACATTGATTGCTTCAAAAATGTCTTGCTTATCGCTAGTTACAATAGGAGGTTTACGATTTACTTTGCGGAAATGATCCACTACCAAGTTATGCGCAACACGCAATGCCCAAGGAAGAAATTTACCTTCTTCATTATAACGTCCATCACGCAACGTATCAATAATCTTAATAAAAAGATCCTGAAAAAGGTCTTCTGCCAAATACTTGTCTTTTGTCAAGATAATAATGGAAGTGAAAATTCTTTCTTTGTGACGATTGATTAGTGTTTCAAGTGCATTGTTGTTACCTTGCTTAAACAAAGTGATCAATTGGTTGTCGTTTACCTGGTTTGTAGCTGCTTTCATAGTTCGAAGGTTTTTGGTTTGGGATTAAAAATTTTTTAGAATATTCGGATCAACTATTGTGCTCTTCAACTTTCCGGGAATGTTTCCCTGTTTTGGATTGTTGTTGATTACTCTACAAAGAAAGTTACTCCCAAAACCAAAGCATAAGTTAATTGGCTAAAAGGATGCCCGAAAAAGACACAAGTTAAAATTGAAGAAAAGTAAAACAATAACGGTCCACTTGCAAAGCAGGTCTTTTATTGTGTTCTTCCCAATAAAACTATGATCATAAAGGGTATTTTAATCAATACCCTTAGCTAATTTTGTATAACAACATTTCCCTTATGGAATTCATAGATTATTATAAAATATTGGGTGTAGATAAGAAAGCTACAGAAGGTGAGATAAAATCTGCCTACAGGAAATTGGCAAGAAAATATCACCCGGATTTAAATCCTGATGATAAAAATGCAAAAAAGAAGTTTCAGGAAATCAATGAAGCAAATGAAGTGCTAACTGATGCTGAAAAAAGAAAGAAGTATGATAAATATGGAAAAGATTGGCAACATGCAGAACAATTTGAAAAGGCAAAACAATCTAACTATAGCCAAGATCAATACCAAGGCAGTGGTGAATATGACTTCTCCGATTTCTTCTCTTCTATGTTCGGAGAGCAACAAACCGGCCAAAAACAGGGCCGTTCGCATAATTACAAAGGGCAAGATTACAACACAGAACTTCGCCTTAGCCTAGCTGACGCTTATACTACCCATCAGCAAACATTAGATATCAATGGCAATAAAGTACGCATTACAATCCCCGCAGGAATAGAAAACGGGCAAGTGATTAAACTGAAGGGCCATGGTGGAAAAGGAACAAGTGAAAACCTGAATGGCGACCTTTATATTACTTTTAAAATAACGCCCCACACTATTTATAAAAGAACAGCAAACGATTTACATATAACTGCACATATTGACTTATACACGGCCGTATTAGGTGGAGAAACAGTTTTGGAAATCATGAATGGCAAACTTAAACTTAAAGTAAATCCTGAAACTCAAAATGGAACAAAGATCAGATTGAAAGGCAAAGGATTTCCAATTTACAAACAGGAAGGTCAATTTGGAGACTTGTATGTGACTTATTTTGTAAAACTGCCTACAAATCTAACAGAAATCCAAAAGGAACTTTTCAGACAGTTATCAAAACCTTAATCAATTTGCCATGAAAACTGAAGCAATAATACTTTCCGAGGCGTTCTTCGAGTACCATCATATTGAAATTTCATTTATAGAAACCTTGTGCAATCTTGGTTTAATCAATCTGACGAGCGAAGAGGAGAAAAAGTTAATTCCGGAAGAGGAACTTAGTAAGCTTGAGCAATTAATAAGGCTTCATCAAGATCTTCAGATTAACCCGGAAGGTCTATACGCCATCTTTCATTTGCACGAAAAAATAAAAATGATGCAGCAGGAAATTACATTTTTAAAATATAGGTTGAGCTTTTATGAATCTGAATAAATGATTAAAGAAAGCTTTTAACTCATTCCGCCAGAAAACTACTATTTTCCATCAACTATTATAAATTACGCCACTTCAGCTTTGCGAAAAACCAACTTTCTTTAATTGTGAAACAGGTAAGAAAAATCTTTTTTCTTACCTAATTTGAATGAAAATCGCTTTGGTTACTTTTTTTTGTAATTTTAAACCTTCGTGATGACAATTGAATATTATTTTAATAATAATTGACAGGAAATAGGTAACCCAAGCAATAAAACAACATCAAATGGAGCAGTTTGTTTTTTTATCAGGAATGAATAATAGATATTCAATCATTTCTAGCATTGCTTTATGATTAGGAAAGCTATTTTAACTGCGCTATTTTCAGTTAGCCTATTTTTTCAGCTATTGTCGCAAAATTGTACAACACTTGGACAAACTCCCGGTTCCTCATTTCCGGTTTGCGGTTCTTCTACTTTTGATCAAGTCAATGTTCCTATTTGTGGTAGTACCACAATCCCCACGCCCTGCGCAGGGCCCGGAATTATTTACCAAAACAAAAATCCTTTTTGGTATAAGTTTACTTGTTTTAGTACGGGAACGCTTGGTTTTGTCATTACCCCTACAAACCTTGCTGATGATTATGATTGGCAGTTATTCGATATCACAAACCGAGATCCTGATGATGTATTTATTGATACGTCACTATTTGTAGCTTGCAATTGGTCAGGAAGTAATGGAATTACCGGCACTTCTGCTGCCGGCACTTCATTAATTGAATGTGGAGGATTTGGCGTTCCGCTATTTAGTTCTATGCCCACTTTGATTCAAGGCAATACTTATATTTTGTTGGTCAGCCATTTTACAAATTCTCAAATAGGTTATAGCCTCAGTTTCGGTGGAGGTACAACAGTCATTACTGATCCGGCTACTCCAAAACTTCAGTCAGCAACTGTGACTTGCGATGGCAAAAAAATTGCAGTCAAGCTAAGCAAAAAAATGAAGTGCAATAGCCTTGCAACAAATGGAAGTGATTTTACCATTTTGGGCACTACTGCATCCATTACAAACGCTGTTGGAATAAATTGTTCTACTACCTTTGAATTAGATTCTTTAGAATTGACATTGAGTTCGCCGTTAACCGGTGGCAATTATACGATTTCCGTTAAAAATGGAACCGATCTAAATACATTACTTGACAATTGTGACATCGGCGTTGCTGTAGGTGACAGTGTAAAATTCACTTTCGTTGCTACACCACCCCCTTCTATAGACAGTATAACAAAGCCGGGGTGTGCTCCAGATGAAATTCAAATAGTTTTTGACAGCCAAATCATGTGCAACTCTTTGGCAACTGACGGAAGTGACTTTATTATTTCCGGGCCAACAGTTGTATCTATTTCCGGAATTTCAAGCACCTGTACTTCATCCACATCCATTGTAAAACTGAAGTTAACCTCTCCCATTTTTAATCAAGGTTTGTATACGGTAAAAATAAAATCCGGCACCGATGGGAATACTGTAAAAAAATCTTGTGGCGTGGAAGCAATAATTGGAGATAGTGCAAAATTCACAGCTGCTGATTCTGTGTCTGCAGATTTTAAATTCACCATCAACAAAAGCTGCGCAGCAGATGCAGTAAAATTCATTCACCTTGGCAATAATGCAGTCAATAGTTGGAGTTGGACTTTTGACAACGCAACTACATCTATATTACAAAATCCAACAAAAATTTTAAGTTTTACCAATCACACCGTAAAGTTGATCGTTTCTAATGGAATTTGTAAAGATACTTCCATCATTTCTTTGAACTTGACTGCCCCGCCACCAATTACTTCCATCTTATCTCAAACAAATGCTACTTGTGGGCTAAACAACGGTACTGCTTCAGTTGCATTATCGGGTGGAACAGGTGCAATTTCATACTTATGGACTCCTGGTAATTATACTACTAGTTCCATTAACAATCTTGTTCCCGGCAAATACTATTTTTCAGCGAAGGATTCTTTAGGCTGTACAAAAAAAGACAGCATAGATGTAATTGGTCAACCCAAACTTATTATTTCCGGAAAGATAATAACCAATGTATCTTGCTTTGGGCTTAAAAATGGAAAGGTAATACCAGTAGTTACAGGTGGGCTCCCCCCCTATACTTACACTTGGACTAAGGGAGCAAGCATATTTTCCGGAACTCCATTACAAAATGCCGATACCGGTAAGTATTTTCTAACAGTAACAGATAGTAAAGGATGCACCGATACCACTTCGGTAATTATAAATCAGCCACAGAAACTAGCAAACAATTTAATTATTAATGCTACAACATGTGGCAAAACAAATGGATCAGCTACTGTTACAATTTCAGGAGGAACGTCTCCATACATTTATTCATGGTTGCCAATAGGAGGTTCCAGTTCAGCAGCTAGCAATTTACCAGAAGGAAATTATTCTGTAAAAGTTACAGATAGCAAAGGCTGCTTGGATTCAACCAACATAATTATCGCATCCAGCAATCCATTAACATCAACAATTGTTACTTCAAAAGTTACCTGTATTGAAGATAAAAATGGAACAGCAACTGTAAATCCCAATGGCACACCACCTTATTTATTTTCATGGTCTCCTGTAGGTGGAAATAATGCCATCGCTACAGGTTTAGGAATCGGTAATTATTCTGTTGTAACAACAGACAACAAAGGATGCAAGGATACGGCAGTCGCTGTAATAAGTGGTCCATTACCGTTATCTCAAACAATTGCTGCTATTGGTACTTCATGTGGATTTAATAATGGCTTAGCTACCATTACCCAATCGGGCGGCACAGCTCCATATAATTATAACTGGACACCATTTGGAGGCATTGCAGCAAATGCAACTAATCTAAGTGCAGGTACTTATACCGTTTTCATTGCAGATACCAATGGTTGTAAGGATACTGCTATTTTGAATATAGGCAACAGTACCTCAATTACCAGTTCCATTGCTACAACAGATGTAAGCTGTGCAGGGGGAAACAACGGAACTGCGGTTGCAAACCACAATGGAACAGCACCTTTTTCTTATACATGGTTTCCTACAGGCGGAACCAATAAAAATGCATCCAGTTTAATTGCTGGAAATTATTCGGTAATAATAAAAGACAACAAAGGCTGCATAGACACTGGGTTTACTATCATTAAACAACCATTAACACTTCAACACAGTGTATCATTTGTTGGCACTAGCTGCAACAAGCCCAATGGTTCAGGAACAGTAGTTTTATCAGGAGGAATTGGTCAATATAACTACAATTGGATTCCAATAGGCGGAAATAATGCATTGGCAAATAATCTACCGGCTGGAAATTATGTAATTGCCACCTCTGATAAAAATGGTTGTAAGGACACTGCACGCATTTCTATAGCTCCTAGCAATCCATTAACTGCAACAGCAACCACTAGTAATGTTTCCTGCAATGGTGGAAATAATGGTTCGGCCACTGTCCAACCAATTGGTTCTCCACCCTATAGCTATTTGTGGAATCCTATAGGCATAACAAGCCAATCAGCAACTGGACTTACTAACGGAATTTATGTGGTCTATATCTCAGATTCTAAAGGTTGTTTGGATACATTATCAATACCAATATTGGTAGAAAATCCTTTGAACGTAAAAATTACGAAGCAAGTAGATGTGGTTTGCAATGGGGGAAGCAATGGTTCTGCAATTGTATCCGTCACAGGCGTAAAGCCATTTACTTATTTATGGTCACCTAATGGCGGAAACGATACGATTGCTAACAATTTATCTTCCGGAAAATACGTAGTTACAGTAAAGGATGGGAAAGGATGCATTTTGAAAGATTCTGTATTGATCAAAGAACCAAATGCGATCTCCAATATTATTATTTATACCAAAACAACCTGTAACTTAAACAATGCAATGGCGAGTGTAAAATCGACGGGTGGCGCAGGTCAATATTTATATGAGTGGATTCCTGGAAATCTAACAACTTCCATTGTAAACAATTTGGCACCAGGACAGTACAACTTAACAGTAACTGATACAGTTGGTTGTAAAAAAAATGAAATCATCACCATAACTGCTATTCCTCCGCCAATCATTAATCAAATAATAAAAACAGATGTACTGTGCAAAGGAGAAAGTACAGGTTCTGCTAATCCAATTGTCATTAATGGTACTGTTCCTTATTCATACCAGTGGAAAGGAATTAATTTTTTAGCATCAGGGCAATTCCTAAACAATGTGCCTATAGGTAATTTTATCCTTACAATTACAGACTCTAATAATTGCAAAACATCCGATACTGTATCCATCAATGAACCTGCAATGTTAAATGTTGCTACTTTTCCAAACAACACATCTTGTGGATTAAATAATGGGTTAATAGCAGCTTTAGGAATTGGCGGAACCTTTCCTTATAAATTTAATTGGTCAACCGGATTTACCGGAGATACTGTTTTCAATTTAAGTCCCGGAAATTATAATGTAAAGATTGAGGACGCCAACGGATGCAGTGCAAATAGCAGTATTGTTAAAGTCAATTCTTCTAATAAACTATCTATAACGCTTGGAAATGAGAGAAACATTTGTCCCGGAGTAGAAATTACATTAACACCAGGAAATTTCACAAAATACAAATGGCAGGACGGATCTGACATACCCATATATAAAGCGAAACTACCAGGACTTTATTCGGTAAATGTAACTGACAATAAAGGCTGTACAGCTATTGCTGAAGTAAAAATAAACAACCAATGCGATGATATTGTATTTCCGACCGCCTTCTCTCCCAACGATGACAAAAAGAACGATGAGTTTGGCCCATTAGGTACTTTATTAGCAATTAACGACTATAATCTTCGCATTTTCAGCAGATGGGGTCAATTAATTTTTTCCAGCAACGATCCTTTTAAAAAATGGAATGGAAAGAACGATGCACTTGGAACATATGTTTGGATTGCAAGCTATATGTTTAATGGTAAACCCAAAACAGTCCAGAAAGGAACTATTCTGCTGATCAAATAAACTCCTTATTTTTTATTAAAATTCGCACGAAATATCAACATTCAATTTTCGCCGCTTTTTATTATGTACTTTGCACCCAAGAAGATAAGGAGAAGAAAGAATGAAAATAGAATTCAATAAAAATCTGCAGTTTACTAAGCTAATTAAAGCCAACGGACAGTTAAAAGAATTTAACTTCAGAAAGATTAATGGTCAGCCTGAAGGGTTGTTTTCTGTAGATGTAAGCGATGAGAGAGGCAATAGAAAGATCTTTAAGATGCAGAAAAAAGAGACCGGCTGGAAAATTCTCGATGAACAGCTTCCGGAATGGATTTCGAGTAATGAGAGTATCTTACATGACCTAATCGAACAGAATATGCTCGATTCATAATTCATTCCTGATTTTTTTAGTCCATCATTATTAGCAGGTATTTTGGGGTTATTGCAGTACTTCAAATGCGAACTTTGCATTGCACCAAAATTCATCCAATGCTATTATTCTTTGTTTTAGAAATGAAATAATCGTTGGCCAATGGTCTTTGTTTAAAACATTTATTCCATCTATTGATGTAGATATCCTGCTGATATGTTTTTCATTTTCATTTATCCATATCTTCTGCCAACTCCACTCTTCATTTAAGGTATTTTGAAGCATTGATTTCAACTGCTCAAATTGCTCAAAAAATAGTTGACGAACAAACATATCATCGTGGTGGATTTCAATTGCTATTAAAGCAAACTTAGTATCCGCATCCATCTTAAACTTTATATTTTTTACACCTGTTTTGTAATTGATCCAATTGATTGTTTCACCCTCTGCAGAAGGAACCGGTTTCATATATTGTCCAAAGGATGTCCAAAAGCTTTTTTTTAATTGCGCAGTTTCTGTACGGGAATACATAAAAATAATTTTTGCAAAGTAAGCCTTCCAGCAAGTACATCTTGTTTTCCCTTTTTACCGGTCATTACTTTGCTAATAAAAAAACTTATGCATAGAGATGCAAATGTCCGGGAACAAATGTTTAGCCTGATAACGTCCTGGCAGCAAAGCGGACTTTCT
>JANMZN010000034.1:0-5078 GCA_031383285.1 Segetibacter sp. | reverse complement strand
CTTTAAATTCGTCTTCGTATTCAAAATACATGATAGAGCCCTTATCCTTTTTATTGTCAAAATTTTGAATTCTTTTAGTCTTCAATTTTCCAATGAGCATTTCATACATTCCCGGGCTATCATAAAATAAACAGGCTTGTATAGAAATACAATTGTTGTCCTTTGTCAAGGAATAATTCTCTGGCATTTCCTTGACAGTCAACTGTAGACTGTCAATGTTTTGTCCATTAACGTAAATGGTCATAAAGAAAGCTAAAGCCATGAGGGCTAAACATTTTGTCATATTGGTACGTTGCTTTTAGAATTTTGAGGTGCGATATTGCTGCAAACGACAGTCTGTGAAAAACCACCGGCATCAAGCAAATATAAACATTGGTATTTATTTTAAAAGCGAAGTCTAAGTTTTCTGCTTCAGTTTGTCTGCTGCACCTATAGCCTGCCGGGTTATAAAGTTTGCAGATGAATAAGCTGCAAAGCAGGAACGCTTAAAGCCCTCCCTTCAGTCGCAGGTGATAACACACTGCATCGGCTGCGCTGAAACACCGGCACGGGCAAACATTTTCACATCCGCACATTTTCACATCCGCACATTTTCACATTTTCGCAACTGCACATTTTCACATTCTCACATCTGCACATTTTTGCATTTTCACATCCGCACATTTTCACATCCACATATTTTCACATTTTCACATCCGCACATTTAAACTATATTAGCATTTCATAGGCTGCTAACCAGTCGATATAAAAAACACCGCATCATGAAAAATACGCTCCTTCTTTTAGGCTTCTTATGCCCCTTTATTGCCTTTACTCAAAATGTAGGCATCGGCACCGATACACCAGACACCAGTGCCTTACTGGAATTAAAAAGCACCGATAAGGGTATGCTTGTTCCACGGGTAGCATTGGTAAGTACCATCAGGTCCACACCGGTTACCAGTCCTGCAGATGCTTTGCTTATTTATAACACCGCCACTGCGGGTTCAGGACAGAGTGCAGTCTCCCCGGGTTTTTATTACTGGAATGCCTCAACGGGCAGGTGGAAAGGGATGAACAGCACTAACACTTCTGCAGAAAATATAGGCTTTGGGGCATGGGGCGATTGTGGTACCAATGCCGTAATAGGCGATTACAACCCGGCAACAGCAAGTGACGGTGCTGCCAATGATAATTTCGGGAACAGTGTCAGCATCTCGGGAAATTATGCCATAGTAGGTGCCAGCGGAGATGATATAGGTGCTAATGTTAACCAGGGATCATCGTATTTTTATTTTTTTAACGGCACTACATGGGTGCAGCAGCAAAAGGTGACGGCACCAGATGGGTTGGCCGGCAATAATTTTGGTACCGCTGTAAGCATGTCCGGCAATTATGCAGTAGTAAGTGCCCCGGGTTGCACCATCAATGGTAATGCGTCACAAGGCGCTTTATACATCTTCTTTAATAATGGTAGTTCATGGGTATATAAACAAAAACTGGTGGCCAATGACGGGGCTAGCAGCGATGGCTTGGGGTACAAAGTAGGCATATCAGGTAATTATGCTATCGGGAGTTCTTTTACCGATGATATCGGTACCAACACTGACCAGGGATCGGCATATATCTTTTACAACAATGGCACCAGTTGGGTACAGCAGGCAAAACTGGTATCAAGTGATGGCACAGCAGGAGAATACTTTGGCGTAGGAGCCGGCATTTCAGGATACACTGCCATTGTAGGAGCCCCTGCCAAAACTGTGAACGGAAATACAAACCAGGGAGCAGCCTATATTTTTTCCTTCAATGGTACAACGTGGGTGCAGCAGCAAAAGCTGGCCGTACAGGATGGTGAACAGGGCGATTATTTTGGCAACAGCGTGAGCATAGATAATAACAATGCGCTGGTGGGTGCAAAATCTGACGTTATAGGTACCAATCCGGAACAAGGCTCGGCATATATGTACGCATACAATGGCACCACATTCGTACTGCAACAAAAACTGGTAGCAGCAGACGGTACCCAGTATGATAGCTTTGGAAACAATGTATGGTTATCCGGTAATTATGCCATGGTAGGCGTTCCCCAGAAAAATGGCGTCAACGGGCTTGCAACGGGAACTGCTTATATCTACACAAGTTACAATGGCTTGTGGCAACAACTGCAAAAGGTAACAAGTCCCTCTGCCTCACCATACGATTTATTTGGCTTTTGGTGCGGCTTCGATAGCAAGCGGTTTATCATAAGTGCCAGGGGTGCTGGAACAAGCAGGGGAATGGTGTTTTTTGGTAAGGTAAATTAAGTAGGGCTCCATTTCTTGTTGGTAAGGCGGCAATGTAGTATCATGAGGCGGTATCTTTTGGTACCTGATACCTCGCGACCCTCCATTTATTCCTAAGAGGCATACGAATGAAATAACTGCCAACATTTTTATTATAAAATGCATTTTATTCTTTTTGTTTTAGCGGGGGGCGCCTCCACCGCCTTGTGTGTTAGGTAGTGCCCTGCTATTGGTTAACGGATAGCCGGAATGCGATACAGCAGCGATTGACCTTCACGCCCACTTACACAGTTCGTGTTAACAGCTGTTAGTATTTATAATATTCCTTAAGGTAATCGCATAGTCCTTTTAAATCTGGATATACACTGTATTTATTTATTCCGAAATTTTGTAGGAGTTTTTTTATTGGTTGGATAAGTCCATCAGGTATTGTGATGCGTTCAACTGCTTCTGGAATTAAATTTTCTATCGAGTCATTATTACTTCCATGAATTGTAAATAACCCCCTTTGGGCAAAAATTCTATCGTTTGTTCTATTGGGATATACAGCTATTGGGAATTCATGAATATTAATTGTATTGTCATTACAGAGTACCGCGTATGATTCGTGATATTCTGGTTTTATATCTTCCTCTGGATTCAACAGAACCGCCTTGCCATAAGCTTTTATATTTAGTTTATAAGGATCCAAAAGCCAAATGTGAGGTTTTTGAATAGTTAAAGAATCAAGAGCGAAAAACAATGCAGTTCCTAAATTTTCTGTCCAGTCCAAAAGCCTTGTAGGTATTCCTTCATGCCTCATTGCGAAAAGTGTTTCCCATGAAGATTTAAAATTTATCCGAGGACCAACTAAAGATCTGAAATGGCAGTATAAATTATTTTCTAATTTTTCTAAGACTTGCCCTGTTTTAGAATAATCACGTTGTAAAGTTGGTAAAAGTTTATATGAATCATCGCTATGACCTCTAAAAACAGGATAGCTACAGTCTTTAAACTTTGAGGTATTTAAGGTGTTATCAATTTGTTGGAAGAAGGAATCAAGAGTTAGCATAGTTAAAATTTAATAGCTGCCAACACTTAGCTTGGCATTACAATACGCAATATAGCAAAAAATAATAGTATTAAAAATCAACTTTTCTGCCCTTTCAGGTGTAACTGCCCTGCCAGATTTGCCCATTGTGTACGCTGTTATTGAAGAACCTGCCGAGGCGATAAAATGTGCCTGACTTGATGCCTTGGCTATCCTGCCATTCCGTTAATAAATGTTTCTACAAAGTCCATTATTCGCTTTAATATTCTGTCGCCTAATTTTTTTCGTTGAAGTAAACTTGGTTTTTCTCCTTCAATGAGTTCTAATACTTCGTCTCGCAATGGTTGTCTTTCCGCAAATAAGTAGTCTTCAATTAATTTTTCTGTCTTGTCAGGTGAAAGGCTTTCTTCTGTCACCAATTTAGAAAATGCCTTTTGTTGTTCTTCGACCCAATATTTGTCAAACGCTGGTTCAACTTCATCAGTGTCCACAATTACTGGTAAATTCTCTTGGATAAATTTCTCTATCAATTCTCGTTTGCTACGCAATGTCGTTTCGGTGCTTAACAAGTTGAATATTTCTTGCTCCGCTTTTGTCGTGTCTTTTTGGGTTTGCGCTTTGAGTTTGATTAAAAGCTGAATGATGTAAGCAACATTTATTTCGTCTCGGTGGATTAACTCCAATTCAAAGTCAACATCTTCTAAAATGGAAACTTTCTCTTTTTGGTGTTCACTTTTTACTTTGTCGTAAAGATCAAGATACTTGCTTTTGTAATCTTCAAACTGCTGTTCAGCCATTTTCAAATCAGCCCATTTAAAGTCTGAAAAGGCTGTGAGAATATTTTTTATTCTCATCAATTCCCTGAAAGCTTTTATGAATTCTAATTCATCATCTTCAGTTTCTAAATCATTTACGCTGTCTGTTGTAGGCGTTAATGCAATTAAATGTTCAAATGCTTCATCAAATTTGGCTGTGTAGTCTTCATAAGGTTTCATTATGATTACTTCAATAGCTTCTTTGTTGCTAAACAAAGTAATGGCTTCGTCTGTACGGTTTTTAAGATTGCGGAATGCAACAATATTGCCTTGGCTTTTCTGCTCGTTCAATATTCTGTTGGTTCGACTGTAGGCTTGTATTAGTCCATGATACCTCAGGTTTTTGTCCACATACATTGTGTTCAGTGTAGGACTGTCAAATCCTGTGAGGAACATGTTTACCACTAACAAAATATCAATCTTTCGTTCCTTTACTTTTTTTGAAATATCGTTGTAATAATTGTAAAAGCTTTGACTGTCTTTGGTGGTAAAGTTGTCGCCAAATAGTTTGTTGTAATCTTGTATGTACTCCTCCAATTTATCTCGGCTGTGTTGATTGATTTTGTAATCTGGAATTTTTTCAGCCACTACATTCAAGTCAACATTGTCAAAATCTAATTCAAAGTTTATAAAGCCATTGGCATCTGCATCATCTTCATTTACTCCGTAACTGAAAATGGTAGCAATGTTTAAATGGTGCAATCCTTCGGCTTTTTTCTTTTTGAATAAGTCAACGTATTTGATAAGCGTAGGAACATTGTTAATACAAAACATTGCCGTAAATTCTCTGCTGTGTGTCTTGCGGTTGTGGTGAGCAATAACATAATCCGTTATTTTTTCTAAACGGGTTTCATCTTCCATCAACTCTTTGGTGTCAATGTCTTCAACCTCTATATCAATATTGGTTTCTCGTCCGTCTTTGTGTTTGTATCTTCCAACATATTCAACTGAAAATTTCAAAACATTTTCGTC
>JANMZN010000549.1:0-4345 GCA_031383285.1 Segetibacter sp. | reverse complement strand
CAGGATGAAATAGCCAATGACCTTAACAAAAAATTGAAGCGATTCAATGATGCCAGAATTTTTACAATCCAAGAGCAAACCATTTCTGTTGGTTTGGGGTCCAGGGGTTCGTTGCCTGTTCAGTTCATTATTCAAAATCTGGATTTTGCAAAAGTGAAAAATGTATTGCCAAAGTTTTTGGAGGAAGCCAGAAAGGATAAGACTTTTCAAAATGTAGATGTAAATCTCAAGTTCAACAGGCCGGAACTGGAACTGGTCATTGATCGGCTAAAAGCAAAAGACCTTGGGCTATCCACTACTGACATTGCAAGTGTGGTACAAGCAGGTTTTAGCGGACGGCGTATGGCCTACTTTCTGATGAATGGAAAACAATACCAGGTAATTGGCCAAGTAGAAAGAAGTGAAAGAGACCAACCGCTCGATATTGACAAAATGTATGTAAGGAATAACCGGGGAGAAAGCATTCCGCTCTCGGCAGTTATGAAAATGGAGGAAACCAGTAATCCACCCACATTGTACCATTATAACAAGTTTAAATCAGCTACCATTTCGGCTTCATTAGCTGAAGGTAAAACAATAGGCGATGGCGTAAAGGCGATGGAAGAAATCTCCAAGCGGTTATTGGACGAAAGTTTTCAAACTGCGTTGAGTGGACCTTCCAGGGATTATGTAGAAAGTTCATCCAATACTGCTTTTGCATTTTTCCTAGCATTGGGACTTATTTACTTGGTACTAGCTGCACAGTTTGAGAGTTTTCTTGATCCGCTCACCATTATGATTACAGTACCATTGGCATTGGCAGGTGCATTGCTAAGCCTTTGGCTATTTGATCAAACGTTGAATATTTTTTCGCAGATTGGCATGATCATGTTGATTGGTCTGGTAACAAAAAATGGCATTCTGATAGTAGAATTTGCCAACAAAAAAAGGGAGCACGGCATGAATAAAAGAGATGCAATTCTGGAAGCAGCACAGTACAGAATGCGTCCAATACTAATGACAAGCCTTGCTACATCATTGGGCGCATTGCCCATTGCATTTAGCATTGGCGCAGCTTCTACCAGCCGCATACCATTGGGTATAGTAATAGTTGGTGGAATTATTTTCTCGCTCATACTTACCTTGTTTGTTATACCGGCAGTGTACTCCTATATTTCCGGCAGGCATAAAAAAGATGTGAACAAGGAATACGATTCTGCGGCTTCAACTGCTAGCCAATTAATAAATAAAGAAAACATGAATCCCTAATAAAAGCTGTTATCATCCGAATGAAAAAAATCTTCGTCATATTGCTCTTACTTTTAGGCTTTGGAGGTTTACAAGCACAGGTACTTACATTGCAAGATGCGGTGAACATTGCTTTGAAAAATAGCCTAGACATACAGATAGCCAAAAACAATGAAGAAGCAAGCAAGATCAATAATGCAGGAGGTGTAGCATTGGCATTGCCACAAATAACAGCGTCATTATCAGATAATCAATCGCTGACCAATCTGAGCCAAAAGCTAAATAATGGAACGAATATTAATAGACCAAACAATGCCAACAATGTAGTAAACGCCGGCGTAGCTGCAAACATGTTGGTGTTTAATGGGTTTAGGGTACAGGCAACCCGCAGCAGGCTGTTGGCTATTGAGCGGCAAAATTCTGATGTTGTAAAGGCGCAAATTCAAAATATAGTAGCCAATGTGGTGATCAAGTATTATGATATTGTGCGCCAACAAGATTATATAAAAACCATTGAGCAATCCATCAGTGTAACTCAAAAGCAGAAAGAAATAATAGAAGTAAGAAAAAGTGTGGGGTTAGCCAACAATGCAGATATTTATCAAGCGCAATTAGATCTGAATGCAAGCTTACAGGAAATGCAATCTCAGGCATTGACACTTATGCAGGCAAAAACAGACTTAATGAATCTACTCACTCAAAAACCGGACAGCACTTTTGATATTCAGGATACGATAGTGGTGGACGCTTCTCTTTCTATAGATTCGGTAAAGGCGGCCATAAAGAGAAATCCAGAAGTGCTTTCGGCAGAAGAACAAATAAGGATAAATACATTGATTGTACAGGAAGTTGGGGCACAGCGATACCCTTCAGTATCGGTAACCGGAGGATATAACTATGCTCGCAGTCAAAGCAGTGCTGGTAATTTTTTATTGAACCAAAACTTTGGTCCTTTTATTGGTTTTAATGTGGCCGTTCCTATATTCAATGGTGGTATGCTAAAGAGACAGGAACAAGTTGTAAACATAGATATTAAAAATGCGGAACTTTCCAGAACCATTTTAATGAACACACTTTTGACCAATGCCATAAAAGCCTGGCAAGCCTACCAAAACAATTTGCAACGCATAAATACCGAACAGGAAAACAACAAAATAGCCGACTCCCTTTTGCAGCTGACCCTCATCCGTTACCAATACAATATGGCAACTATAGTAGAAGTAAAAGAGGCTCAAAGAAGTTTTGTAGAAGCGGGGTATAGATTGGTGAACCTGACCTATGCTGCTAAGGTAGCTGAAGTAGAACTGAAACGAATGGCAGGTATCTTTCCCTTATAGAAATAATCGCATTAATAATATTGCTGGATCAAAAGTTTTATTTGTCAAATCTTGGTTTTGAACGAAGAAGGCATTTAATAGAACTATAGGATACTGTATTAATCGTTAAAATATTCAGTGATGCAATAATGACACCTTTTTGTAACTAAATGATTGAGTATAATATTGACACTATATTAAGCATTATACATATTTACAAGTTTAAAAGCTCCATTTTATATTTTGGAGAAAATATTCTTGTGCTGACTTCATTACGGTTTTGCAGCAATGGTTTCTTTCTCAATTTAAAATAGAAAGTTTCATTTTCCCTTTTAATAATTTTTGCTTCGCCGGTATCACAGTCTTCTACTTCATTAGAATAAATGATTTTTCCTGTAGAAATATTATAATCAATATTCTCCCAATAATCGCAAGGACCACCTGAAAAAGAAGTAATACCTATCAACTCAAATTCCTTATGTTGGTAACGATATTTATCTATGAATCTCCATTTTTGTCTACTACCTCCAAAATGTGTAATTATCAATATTCCATTTTTAATTTCAAGGCTGTTAAAGGGGTCGTGGATTGTACCTCCTTCACCTTAATTCCAAACCGCCTGTATAGAGCGTTTCCAATTACGCCAAGAGGTTTTCGTTTTTTTATAAATAATTAAGTCTTTGTCTGTACGGTATTCTGCTCCTTCTACATTGTTGGTTTCATTATTCATATCGTACACTACTACCTTTTCATCTACACTATCTTTGTCTAAATCACCATATACCACCTTTGCTATTGTGTATGATTTGGGGATATCATCATATTGTTGGTAAGCACTACATTTTACAACATGCAAAATGTTTATTAGTATGTATAAAATAAACCATTTCATTAATTAAAGTTACCAATGCTTTCCATTCGATTATATTAATTTTATAAATCTTGGTTATTATCTTCTTTAAGCAGTGTAAAAAAATGGCTTAAAGAATTAATCAGGTAACTTTTTCTCTAATAAATTAATACTTTTGTTCACTATGCTTAAACATTTATTCATTGCAGGTTTATTGATTGTAAACCTTTCTGCGGTTTCATTTTCTCAAAAGAAAGACACTACCACTACCCCCACTGTAGCAGAAAAACCAATTCATCTAAAATCTGAAACCTATGCTGCACTATCGTTCAGAAGTATAGGTCCGGCTGTTACTTCAGGCAGAATAGTAGATTTGGCTGTCAATCCATTGAACAAAAGCGAATGGTACATTGCTGCCGGTGCAGGGGGAGTATTTAAAACCAAAAATGCAGGTGTCTCCTTCGAACCTATTGGCGATGCCATGGGTGCCTATTCTATTGGCTGCATTACACTAGATAAAACTAACCCCAACGTTGTGTGGGTGGGTAGTGGCGAAAATAATAATCAACGGGCAGTTGGTTATGGCGATGGCGTTTATAAGAGCGAAGATGCAGGTAAAACTTTTAAAAATGTAGGGCTTACCAAGTCGGAACACATTGGCATGATAGCCACTGACCCCCATAATTCAGATGTAGCATATGTGGCTGCTTATGGCCCTGTGTGGAAAAGCGGAGGAGAAAGAGGTATTTATAAAACAACTGATGGCGGCAAAAGCTGGAAACAAATTTTAAACGTTAGCGATAATACGGGGTTTAATGAAATTCATATTCACCCAAAGAACCCAAATGTATTGTTTGCATGCGCACACCAACGCCGCCGGCACGAATGGACGTATATAAGCGGCGGACCTGAAAGTGCTATTTATAAAAGTACTGATGCAGGTGCTACCTGG
>JANMZN010000539.1:0-3473 GCA_031383285.1 Segetibacter sp. | reverse complement strand
ATGCTTTTAAAAGATCCTGCTCCTGTTTGTATCCAAACAGAAGCACCGGTAGCGGTTCGGAGTACGGCATCAGATGGTAAGGTTAATGTGTTTACCTCTTTTCCTTTGATGGTTACGTACGCTGCCATACCAGGTTTTAACTGATTTTCAGGATTGGCAACAGTTACACGAAGCAGGTTAATACGTGTTTGTTGGTTGATTTCAGGGTTTATAAATTCAATCTTTCCAGTTGTTTGTTTACCTGGCAAATCAGGGAATTGAACATTGGCGACTGCATTGTTATTTATCTGTGATAATTGGGATGAATAAGCCTGTGCCTCTGCCCAAAGCGTTGATAAATCTGCTACACGAACAATTGTTCCGCCTTCTGCTGCATATTCACCTTCGTTTACATCTATTGAAATAATATAACCTGATGAGGGGCTAAAATAAGTGGTTGTTGGAGAGGCGTTTTTTTTAAGTGTTAACTCCTGAATTTGAGCTTCTGATAAACCCCAAAGCAAGAGTTTATTTTTTGCACTTTGTATCATTTCAGTAAAGTCAATAATTGAATTGTCCAGTACTTTTTGTTTTTCTAATGCCAACTTATATTCCTGCATTGCATTATTGAGTTCTTCGCTGTAAATGTCAAATAGCTTATCACCTTTACTAACATAATTGCCTATGTTTTTAAAATACAGCCGCTCAATTCTACCCATTACCCTTGCACTTACTGCATTAATTTTTCTTTCGTCAATGTTAAGTGTGGCGGTAAGCACTGTCTGTCCACCAAGCATTCCGCTACGTATAGTGTCTGTCAAAATATTGCCCAGTTGTATTTGTTGCCCGGTCAATTGCACCCCTTCGTTTTCAGGGGTGGAAGTTTTCGTAGCCTGTATCAGTTTCATCCCACAGATAGGACAATCACCCGGTTTATTTTTCATCACCTGTGGGTGCATGGAACAGGTATAATATACGTCTCCGTGTCCGGCATGCGCTGCCTCACCGAAATCTTTTACTTTATCGCTTTTACAGGCACCCAATAAAAATATAAGTACTGCTACCACAAATAACTTTTTCATTTCATTTTATTTTAAACACTACTTTATTATTTTTTGCTTTGCGATATCATTATCATAAAACTTTCTTGATTATTTATTATTATTCAATATCCTAATACTAATTTTCATTATTAATTTTTATAAAACTTTCGCTGTCCATTAAAAACTGTGCATTTACAGCCACAGAATCAACAGGTGTAATACCGCCCGTTACCTGAATTAGATTATTATTAGCTACACCTGTGGTTACTTTTTGTGCTTTGTAGCCATTCCCACTTTTTACAAAAACAATTTTTTCAAAACCAAGTGATACAATGGCTTCTTTGGGTAACCATGCTGCATTTACCGGGGTGCTGAAAATAGTTGCCTTTACCTGGCTGCCAATGGGTAATTGCAAAACACTGTTATCAATATTTACCCTGGCTGTTAATGTTTTACTGCCGGGCCTAAAAAACGGCTCGATAAAATAAATTGAACTTTGAAATATTTTTTCTGGCCTGGATTCCGGCACTATGCTTACTTTATTGCCTGTTTTTATAAACACCTGATCCGATGAATAAATATTAAGCAATGCCCATATTTTGTTTGCATTGTAAACTCTAAAAACTGTTTGTCCCTTTTGCAGGTACATCCCTTCTTTAAGGCTAAGTTCCTCTGTGGTTAATGAGAGGGCTCCATTCATGGAAGCAGGTGCAGTTATATCTTTACTCATAACCTGATTCAATGCTTCATGAATATGACCGCTGTATCTGCTGTAAACCGAAACAGTAAGCAACGGTTTTTGGGTTTTTATTAATTGCTGTAATTGTTCTCCGGGAAAACCAAGTAATAATAATTTTTGTTTGGAAGCATTGATTAATGAATAATTAGCGGCATCATTTTTCAGGAGAAATAAATGATTTTGCTGTGCAGTCAATAATTCGGGGCTGTAGATGTCCATAATTTTTTGCCCTTTTTTAATCAATTGATAGCGATACTTTACATACATTTTTTCAATCCTGCCATTAACACGGGCTGATATAGCCCCTACTTCGTTGGTGTTGTATGCAGTATATCCTAGTGCATTAATTTCTATGGGTTCTTCTTTTTTTATTAGAGTAATAGCAGGGATTGAAGAGATTGCAAAACCACTCGTAGGTTGCAATAAAGTATGCAGAGAAACATCGTGTGATGTACTACTGTCACTTTCCATTTTCATTTCTCCTTTGGTTGAATCCATACTATCCATATTCATATCTGCCATATCAGTTTTTGCCTGCTGCTTTGTTTCATTTTTGGGAAGTATCATTTTAAAATATACCAATGCTGCCGCTGCCAGTAATACCAGCACTGAGGTTATGATAAATGCTATTTTCTTTTTGTTCATACCCTAAAAAAATTTCTGTCAAACAATAACTGTCCATTATTTTGTTTCTACTATTCTTTCCAACTCAACCTGCATAGTTAGTAATTGCTGCAATTGGTTTAAGTATTCAAGCTGCGTCATATTTAATGTTTCCCATGCATCAAAAAGCATAAACAATTCTTCTGTATTCTGCTCATAGCCTAATTGCATGGTTTTATAATTATTCCTTAATGCAGGCATGATATTATCCTCGTATAATTTCAACTGCCTTTTCTTCAACTCTATTTCATTACGCATGCCATAAGCCATGCCGCTGTATTCGATCACCATCATTTCCTTTTGCGATTGCAATGCAATTGCTTTCCATTTCAAGCTTTCAATATTTGCTTTATTCATTTTAGCAGACCACTTAGCCATTGGAATTTTCATCATTCCCATTAAAGTAAATTGCTGCGGAAAACCTCCAAAGCCAAACATGTGCTCGTACCGAATACCAAACTGTGGTTTCAAGCTTTGCCTTTCTGTTTCCTGTTTTAAAATGGTAATGCTAATGTCTCTATCAATAGCTTTTAAATCGCTGCGGTTGTTGTTAAAAAGGGTGCTGTCAAATACTAATATAGCGTAGTCATTTATTTGGTAGCTGGTATCTATGTCAAAATCAGTCATTGCATTTCTGCCCATCAGGGAATTGATGCGGATGCGCTTTTCTTTAATGTCGTTTTCAAACATCAACTGCATATTCTTGATATTGCCCAATGCTGCTTTTGCCTTGTAATACGCACTGATTTTTTCCAAACCATTTTTATAGCGTATCTCAGTATTTTTAATCATGAAGTCAAGCAGCTTTTCGTTTTGGTCAAGCACTACCAATTTCTTTTCCATGATGATCCATTCGTAATAGAACTTTTTAGCATCATTCATCAAATCATTGAGCGTAGCATTCTTTCTTTCTTTTGGCACAGAAGACATGGCTTCCATATAAGCTGCATCTGCATTTAGTTTCTTTTTGTTAGGCAACATTTGCTGACCACCAATCATGTATTGACCCATTCCTGTAGCTCCCATATCACCTTTCTTCCACAGGCTGG
>JANMZN010000535.1:0-1920 GCA_031383285.1 Segetibacter sp. | reverse complement strand
TACTGCACTGCACAACGATCATTTTATCGGGCCGGATTTAACTAAGAAAGATTGCCTCGATCCTGCCAATTATCCCACTATCCAACTAACTTCTGACATCATAGAGAAATTGCCAAGCGAAAATGAATATTTGTTTAAAGGCTCTCTTACTGTAAAAAATATTACCCAAACGGTAACTTTCTCATTTACTGCTGTTCCCAACATAGGCGGTTACGATTACAACTTTTCATTTCCTATTCCCCGTAGAACCTATGACCTCAATTGCCGGTGTGGCGATAAATTCAACATCACGGTGAAAGGCTACGGTAAAAAAGTTGCAACGATCTAGAAGTGGTTTGTATATATTTGATTAGTTCTCCAAAAGCTTATCCATGTTGCGTTATGTCCGTATTTTTTTTGTAGGAATGATGGTTAGTTTTATTGGATCGTTGCCATTGGGTACGCTCAATATAGCTGCTATGCAAATATCAATAGCCGATGGCAAGGGGCCCGCTATAAGCTTTGCAATCGGCATCTTGTTGGTTGAAATCGTTTATGTACGCATTTCACTGGTGGCAATGGATAAAATCCGGAAACAGGAAAAAGTGTTGCGGATGTTGGAATGGATAACCTTAACCATTATTTTAGCATTGGCAGTTTTTTCTTTTGTTGCAGCTGCAAAAGGTGGGGAAGGCTCAAAGAATATTGTGTTGTCCAATGGGTTGCCCAGGTTTTTGTTGGGTGTAGTGATGAGTGCACTCAATCCGGTACAAATACCTTTTTGGTTTGGGTGGAGTACCGTACTGTTTGCAAAAAAAATATTGTTGCCAAGAAATGACCATTACAACGTTTATATTTTAGGTATTGGCATCGGCACGTTTATAGGCACCTGTATTTTTATTTATGGTGGTCAGCTCATGGTTAGTAAACTTAATGCCAATCAAAATGTCCTGAACTACATCATCGGCGGTATCTTTTCGATTACTGCCATTATCCAACTTTGGAAAATGATGAAGAAAAAAGATGCGGTTTAAACTATGGATCTAACTATTTGATTTCCTTAAAGGGTACACTTTTCGTATCATAATCAAATCTAAGCGTATCAAATCGTATCATTAGGTGCTTGTGATTTCAAATCATAAACAAAGGTCCTACAAGCTTTCCCTGCCTCCACCAAACTGTCGCCATTTAACACTTTTTTTCCAAACTGCGACTCAGGATTTTTCCTGACTCAACTCAGGTAAAATCCTGATTTTTAATTCAAAAGATAGGTCTAATTTGCGTTCAGTTCAATAGGATAAACTGAAATTGATCGAGGTTGGTAAAGAGGGAAAATTAAATGACAATGATAAAACCAACAATGCGAAATGAAATATCGCCAAGCCACCTGATGCTGGGTGTATAAACGATGTTTTATATCGATTATATGGTAGTTTGGAGAAAACCTAAAATAGACATATCGACATGACAAAAATTTGGATTAGCGAAATAGAATTCAATGACGGAACTAAGATTGCATTGGACAAAAATGAAATAGTAGTATTTGTCGGCCCGAATAATGCTGGCAAAAGTGCAACCTTGAAAGAAGCATCTAGTCTTTTAAAATCAAAAGTTAATGGGAAACAAAGTGCAAAAGTTCTTAAGGATTTAATAATAAGCAAAGATGGTGATGAAGCTGCTTTTAAATCTTTTCTTGAGAGCATTTCCACAAAGAAATTTCTAGGTAATCCTGAACCTCATTTCGAAGGCTTTGGATTTAGTATCTATGCTCCTCACATTGGAGACTCTTGGACGAATTCTGATAACGGCTTAGGTGAAGTATCCTCGATATTTGCTAATATGTTAGGGACAGAAGACAGACTGAAAGCTGCAAATCCTGCACCTAATATTAAATTGACAAAAGAAGCTATAAAACATCCAATTCATTTTCTTCAAAAGCAC
>JANMZN010000481.1:0-4569 GCA_031383285.1 Segetibacter sp. | reverse complement strand
ACCAATACCGTAGCTTTATTATTCAACACTTCAACAAAACCGCTTTCAATCTGAAAATTGGTCGTTGAAGATTTGTCTTTTAACACTTTTATATTGCCTTTGCCCAAAGCACTTACCAAAGGAGCATGTTTGTCCAATACTTCGAATTTGCCTTCAATTCCTGGCAATTGAACACCGAACACATCTCCACTAAACAATTTTTTCTCGGGGGTGAGTATTTCTAAGGTCATTTTAATTATGCTTTTGCTGCTTCCATCATTTTCTTACCTTTCTCTATTGCATCTTCCAACGTACCTACCAGGTTGAATGCTGCTTCAGGATATTCGTCCACCTCTCCGTTCATAATAGCGTTGAAACCACGCATCGTGTCTTCAATGCTTACAAATACACCTTTTAATCCGGTAAATTGCTCAGCCACATGGAAAGGCTGAGAAAGGAAACGCTGTACCCTACGAGCACGAGATACAGTCAATTTATCTTCATCACTCAATTCATCCAAACCAAGGATTGCAATGATGTCTTGTAGTTCTTTGTATCGTTGTAGGATCAACTTAACCCTGTTTGCACAGTCATAATGCTCATCGCCTACGATAGCTGGAGTAAGTATTCTTGAAGTACTATCCAATGGATCAACCGCAGGATAGATACCAAGGTCAGCAATTTTACGACTCAATACCGTAGTTGCATCCAAGTGAGCAAAGGTAGTAGCAGGGGCCGGATCTGTAAGGTCATCCGCCGGTACATATACCGCTTGTACAGAGGTAATTGAACCATTTTTAGTTGAGGTAATCCTTTCTTGCATCAATCCCATTTCGGTAGCCAACGTAGGTTGGTAACCCACCGCAGATGGCATACGACCCAACAAGGCCGACACCTCAGAACCTGCTTGTGTAAAACGGAAGATATTATCAACAAAAAACAAGATGTCTTTTCCTTTTCCTTGTCCATCTCCATCACGGAAATATTCGGCAATGGTCAAACCGCTCAATGCCACACGTGCCCTTGCACCAGGAGGCTCATTCATTTGTCCAAAAACGAAAGTAGCTTTTGATTCTTTCAGCTCTTCCATGTTTACAGCATCCAAATCCCAACCGCCTTCTTCCATGCTATGCTTGAACTTATCACCATATTTCATGATGCCTGCTTCGATCATTTCTCTCATCAGGTCATTTCCTTCACGGGTTCTTTCGCCCACGCCGGCAAATACTGACAAACCACCATAACCGATAGCAATATTATTAATCAATTCTTGAATCAATACTGTTTTGCCCACACCTGCACCACCAAACAATCCAATTTTACCCCCTTTGGAGTAAGGCTCAATGAGGTCAATTACTTTGATACCTGTATAAAGTATCTCAGAAGACGTGCTCAGGTTTTCGAAAATAGGGGGTTTGCTGTGGATAGGTCTGCCGTTGACTTTGCTTACAGCAGGTAAACCATCAATTGGGTCACCGGTCACATTGAACAAACGGCCGTTTATTCCTTCGCCAATTGGCATACTGATTGGTCTTCCTGTATCTGTTACATCCATTCCTCTTACAAGGCCTTCCGTACCATCCATGGCTATACAACGTACGCTGTCTTCTCCAAGGTGCTTTTGCACTTCAAGAACCAGGATGTCACCATTTTCTCTTTTTAATTCAAGCGAGTTATAAATCTCAGGAAGCGATCCTTCGAATTGTACGTCTACAACCGCACCAATTACCTGCTTTACCTTACCAGCTATTGCCATATGACAAATATTTTAAGTCTTTAAAATTTGCGGCAAAGGTAAGGGAATAGAAGTTTATTTCTCAGATAGTTTAAGCAGTTTTTTACACATTGCACGTAAAAATGGCCATACCAGACATATTTATTATGCTAAATTAAACAAAATGGTACAAAGTTTGGTTAATAAGGACAAGCACAGCATCAAAGGCCGTTGCTAACCTACTTTTCTTAGTTTTAAAAAGAAGCCTGCAAAAGCTTCTTTTTTATTTACTACCAATCAAAAGAACATGCAAAAACCATAGATCAACCATTAAATATTAAATTAAAATATTTATCCCCAATTTTCTTTTGACAATTGCCAACCTTTTGGAGAGGCTGTGTTGTATAACAATGCAGAACGCATGTTTAGGTCATTTAGCAAACTAATCAATTGCTACCTATTAAAAATACTGCGGGCTATATTTGACATTTCTACTTTATTGAACTTACTTTTAAATATTACTTTATGAAAAAGAAATTTGCGATACTCTTCATCTGCTTTTTAACTGCTTGCGTAGGGATAAAAGCCCAATTTGTGAGCTTGCCTGATACTAATTTTAGGAATGACATCCGCATTAAATGGCCTGCAGCGTTTAATGCTGCAGGGGAAATGGATACAAGCTTTTTTCAAATAGTGACTGCCAATCAGTTGGTCTGCCCTGGCGCAAATATCAAAGATTTAACTGGCATACAGTATTTTAAAAACATTACAGGATTGATATGCAGCGGAAATCGACTTACTAATTTTCCTACGCAGATGCCCCCTTTACTTGCCAATATATTTTGTGATAATAATCAGTTTACAAACATTCCAACCCTACCAGATGGAATTGAAACGTTGTCCATATACAACAACAACATAACTCAAGTAAACGCTTTGCCTTTGGGTTTGAAATACCTTATAGTAAGCAATAATCCAATAACAATTATAGACTCTTTGCCTAGTGGTTTATTATCGTTAACAGCTAATTATACAAAGCTGAGGACACTACCAACGCTACCTAATACGCTTGAACAATTGTATTGCGCTTATGGGGTGCTGAATTCTATGCCTGCTTTACCTAATTCGATTACATATATTAATTGTGAAAACGACTCTCTCACCGGTTTGCCAGCTTTACCCAATTCGTTGCTAGAGTTGTATTGTAACAACAATCAAATAACTAGTTTACCATCGTTACCCCCATTATTGAAAAAATTGTATTGTTATAATAATGGCATGATAACATTACCAGCCTTGCCAAATTCGCTAATTGTATTAAGCTGCGGAAATAATAATTTAACAGTATTACCTACCCTATCGAACAATCTGGCTACATTGGTATGCAATAGTAACAAGCTAACACAATTGCCTGCTTTTCCACCTTTATTAAACTATCTTGATTGTGGAGCCAACAAGATAACTACGCTTCCTTTCATCCCCTCTGTTATGTCATATCTTGGAGCCAGTACTAACTTGTTGACGGCTTTACCAACTATGCCGCCAACAATGACAACACTAGATGTACAAAATAATAAGATTATTACCTTACCTCCTTTACCAGACTCGCTAAAAAGATTTTATATTGACCTAAATCCATTAACAAGCATTATCAGCATACCTACCACTTTAATTGAATTAGGCATCAGTTATACCAAAATAAATTCACTTCCTACATTGCCCAAGAGCTTAACAACATTATCATTAATTGCCGACAGCAACTTACTGTGTATCCCCTATTTACCCAAAGACTTAACCTATATAGCTACTGCATATTCTGGAGTTAAGTGTCTCCCAAACATTCCACCAAATTGTAGTAATGTCGATAATTTGCCTACTTGTAACGCGACTAACAATATCAACCAATGCCAATCCTACCCCCAAATCTATGGCCTTGTTTTCAACGATAACAACAACAACGGCATAAAAGATATAGGCGATGCTAATAGAAACAACATAAAAGTGCAATTATCCAATGGAGCCTTTGCCTATACCAATACAAAGGGCGAATTCAACATAACGGCCGATACCATTGGCTCGTATAATGTCACCATTATTAAACCCAGTTTTTACAATGCCATTCCTACTAGTTTTGTACACAACCTTAGTTCTTACACTACGGTAGTCAACGATACATTTGCCCTAAAAGCTAATACCGCAAAAGATAGCCTTACGGTGCATATCACTCCTTTCTTTTCAAGAGCAAGACCAGGGTTTCAGTTTCCTTATCATGTACAATATGAAAATGTAGGTACTACTGTACTTTCTCCCCCCGTCAAGGTTAAGTTTGATGCTACAAAGCTTATTCTCGATTCTGTTTCTTTGCCAGGGGCAGTAGTTGCAGGCGATAGCATTGTACTAAACAAATCAAATTATTTACAGGGCGAATTAACCTCTTTCAATATTTACTTTTCCATAAAAACCAACGCAGCCATAGGCGATAGTATAAGAACTACCGCAAGCGGAAATGCAGCTACAGCCTACAGCATTGATTATGCCGCCAATATCATTAGCGGCAGCTACGATCCCAATGATAAATTAGCTACGCCTACTCTTACCCCTTCGCAAGTATCCAATGGTAGTTTTGTAGACTATACCATCCGCTTTCAAAATACAGGAAACGATACAGCATATACAGTAGTAATAGCCGATACGCTAAGTTCGCTTTTGCAAACCAATGTATTGCAAATGCTAGGCACTAGCCACCTTTGCAAAACAACCTTGTACAATGGCATTGTTTACTTTGAGTTTAAAAATATTCTATTGCCCGATAGTGGCACCAACAAACTATTGAGCAATGGTTTCATTCGTTTTAGAATAAGGCCCGACAGCACGGT
>JANMZN010000475.1:0-1772 GCA_031383285.1 Segetibacter sp. | reverse complement strand
AAAATTTTCTGGAGGTAGAACAACATTCCAGCACCATCTGGAAGCAAGAGATGATAAAAAATTGAAATTAGCATATCCCAAAGATCAAGTATTCATGATTGACGAACGAAATAAAGAAATTAAATATGGGGTTAGTGGAACAAGTGGATTTTCAAGACCAGTATCAGATTCTTTAAATCTAAATGGATTCAATAATTATGAACCTTTTCCTCGTTTACTTTATTCAAAAGATTCTTTAAACATGGCAATAGAAGGCAAACACTTCTCCATAACCCCCGACGGTCAAATAAATTGGAAATTTTAACCCCTAAACCCTCACCCTCATGCCCCACAACCACAGCCCACCAAACCACTTATATGCAAAAGTAGCAAATACGTGCAGCCGCTTTCCGCATCTTTGCTACTACAGTAGCAAATGCCAAAATGGCAAAAAAGAACTTGCTACTTCAGTAGCAAACGTCGTTTCAGAAAAATTTGATTTGCTACCACAGTAGCAAATGCCAAATTGGCAATTGAAAGCTTGCTACCGTAGTAGCCGCCTTTTATGAGGCATTTCCTGCATTGCTACGCTTTTTGCATACCACCTCATTCATTTTTCACTCATTTAACCGGTCTTTTATGACCTTTTCATTCATTAGCAAAATATTTACCACATGATACAAGCTATTAGACTACCGGGCTTACGAAATGGAGAATTTATACAGTTTTCGCAAGATGTATTAGCAGCCGTAGAACTAGGCAATCCAGTTGCCCTCAATGTAGTAGTTCAATTCAATTCATTTTCTGAGAAAATAAATGAACTGGAACTCCTTTTTAAACCCGATCCGGGTAGTATGATAACCAACGAAATAGTGCTGCTAGACAACCGGAGAGACAGCGCCTTTACAGGTTTTTCTACTATCATCAGAGGATTTACCTACAGCTTTATTCCTGAGCAAAAAGCTGCTGCACTACTACTAAACAACCTGTTAACAAATTTTGGTACTGTTACCACCGACAACCTACAAAGCGAAACTGCTAGCATGCGTAATATTTTAGCAGATATAACTGCACAGCGCAACTTGTCTGATGCTGTTAACAGGCTTTCGCTTACCGATTGGGTAACAGAATTAAATGAATCCAACACGCTGTTTGAAGCCGCCTATCGGTTGCGTGCAGCAGAAACAGGCACCAATAGCAACAATGCCAACATAAGGGAACTTAGGTTAGAAGCTTATGAATTGTACTATGCCCTTAAAGATTTTATAAACGCTTTTTATACCATCAACCTAGGTGCAGCACCCTACGCAGAAGTGGTGGATAGCATCAATGGACTCATTATATCTTACAACAACCTAATGGCGAAACGAGGTGAAGATGGCGAAGAAGAAACGCCTCCCCCACCTACTCCTGCACCATAGTATTGCTTTTTTTTGAAAGCTGCCAACCATTTAATATTGGCAGCTTTATTTCTACCTTTTACGATTAGGTTGGTTTCGGTTTTTTTAAAATAATTGCTACCAAAAAAAATACGCTATTCATTTTATGATCAAACGCACCATTTGCATATCTACCCCTTGCCTACTCCGCTGTCAGGATGAACAAATGTTGGTACAGTACGATCATGTAAAAGGGTATGAAAACATACCAACTAAATCGGTACCCATAGAAGACATTGGCATGTTGGTATTGGAACATCAACAAATAACCGTAACGCAATACCTGCTAAACAAACTGGTAGAAAACAATGCAGCAGTTATAACCTGCAACGGTACCATGCACCCTACCGGCAT
>JANMZN010000470.1:0-8372 GCA_031383285.1 Segetibacter sp. | reverse complement strand
CGCTTCATATTGTTCGTATTCAAACCTCTAACCTACAACTTCTAAATGATTTTGTTGCATTAACAGGTTCGGTTGTAGTTTTGGCAATTAACTAAAACCATGCCGATTGGATGTCGCTGTTTTCATAGCTAAGCGGATTGCGTTTAATTCTCAACAATCTTTTTCGAGGTTTATTATACGTCTTGCCATTACCGCAACAACTGTTAGTGTTGCTGCCATGATCATAACATTGGCTTTTGTCAATGGTTTCCAGCAAACCGTGAGTCAAAAAGTTTTTAGCTTCTGGGGTCATGTCAGGTTGCAACAATATGAAGCCAATAAGGCATTGGTAGCAGAAGAAACCCCACTTGATAAGAATGATTCAATTGTAACATTTATTAAAGGAATTGAGGGGATTGCGACTGTGCAATCCTTTGCAACCAAGAGTGCAGTTCTTCAGCAACAGACCAATATAGAAGGTGTTTTATTTAAGGGTGTTGAGAAAGGATATGATTTTGGACATTTAAAGAACTTTCTGCAAGCAGGGCGTTGGCCAAACTTTAATGATTCTTTGTATAGCCGTGATATAATTATTTCTCAACCTATGGCTGATCAGATGCAGATAAAGCTAAATGATACTATTAAAATTCATTTTATAGATGCTGCTGGAGGAAAAAGTAATTTCAGAAGGCTAACTGTTTCGGGCATTTACAAAACCGGAATAGAAGAATATGATAAATTATTTGCGATTGGAGACCTTCGCCTTATTCAGCGCCTGAATAATTGGCAACCCAATCAGATCGGAGGATATGAAATCTACCTTGATGATTATAAAAAGATGGACGAAATCAACAAGTACATTCTCGACAAAAACATCATTCCATCCAATTGGATAAGTAAAACAGTAAAGGAAGTTTATCCAAATATTTTCGATTGGTTAGGGATTCAGGATGTTAACAGAGATGTAATTATTGTAATTATGGCAATTGTAGCAATTATTAACCTGATAACATGTTTGCTCATCCTTGTGTTGGAAAGAACTAGAATGGTTGGGATATTAAAAGCAATTGGCAGCACCGATGGTACCATTCAGAGAATATTTCTTTTTAATGCCACATACATTACAGTTATTGGTGTTGTATCTGGATTGTTTTTTGGTTTAGGTATCTGTTTGTTGCAGCAGGCTACCGGATTTATTAAGTTGGATGAAACAGCTTATTATGTATCAACTGCGCCAATCAAACTAATATGGTGGCAAATTGTAATTGTTTGTTTGGGTACCATAATTGTTTGTTTTTTGTCCCTTATAATACCAACATTGTTGGTACGTACGGTGAAACCTGTAAAAGCAATACAGTTTAGATAGAGGGTGTATTTTAGCATATGCTACAAACAAAAAAATGATTTGTAAACTAAAGTCGATATTTCACCGTTTATTTTGCATTCATTAGGATTTCAAATCGTTCAAAAAAGGAATAATGGCTCAGCCCCCGGATTATGGATCTTATGTAAAGCGTGAACCCAAAAGGTTCAGTCTGGTGCGGTTTATTAAAATTGCAGCTATTGTTACATTGGTTTTGGCATTAATAGAAGTTGGGTTTATTTATTTTTTTATGTCTTCAAAATCTGACAATAATAAACCTTCAGAATTGGGAAAAACAATTGCTAACATTGATTCATTGCCTAAGAAAATTGACAGTTCCTTCAATATCAATCAACCGATACCCATAGTTACCGATACAATTGCTACCCCAAAAATAATTCCTCCATCATTTGAAAAAATAATTGATAGTTCTAAAAAGTTTATTAATCCCGAAAGCAAGATAGCGGTTATTATTCCTCCTAAAGTTGTTCCTAAAACGGATTCAATTAAAGTGACGGATGCTATTAAATCCGGTCCAAAAGAATTAAATAATGCTAGAATGGCAGGTATTTTAGATATACTGAAGAAAGAAAAATTGCGGAGAAAAAATAATTCCAATTGTGTGCAAATTCGTAAAACGAGCAATAGCAATGTGACAAATGCTTTTAAAATAGCCGAGTATTTAAAAGATCGAGGTTATATTATTGGAGGTAGGCTTACCGTTTCCGGTGCTGTAAAAGGGGTAAAGGTAAATGCTTCAAAAGACTGTATTGAGTTGACAATTGGAACGCTCTAAAACATAATTCAAACTATTTTGTCAGCCAGGAAAGTATAATTCCGGCAGCGACTGCTGCATTTAAGGATTCTGCTTCACCCGTTTTTAATATGGTAATTGGTTGGGTTATTTTGGATAACAATGGTTCTCTTATTCCTTTGGATTCATTGCCTATGACAATCACTCCTTCCTTTGGTTTTGAAATACCATAGAGATCAGTTCCCTCGAGTAGGGCACCATATACAGGTAATTGATCAAATTCAACCGTAGTTAGATCCTGATACCAACAATTGACGCGTAAAATGCTGCCCATCGTTGACTGAACCACTTTGGGATTGTACAGATCTGCACTATCGTTGCTGCATATTATTTGCTCTAATCCAAACCAATCTGCAGTCCTAATAATAGTTCCCAAATTTCCAGGGTCTTGTATGCCATCGAGCATTAGTGTTAGGTTTCCTGTTAACGTAGGGCTTGATTTAAGCTCCTTTTGCTTTGCAACAATCAATACTTCGTTGGGAGTTTGTAGATTGCTTATTCTCTCAAGTTCAGAGACGGAAATTTCTGTAAAAGGTACGGAGATGGAGGTATGTTTGGCTAGCCAATCTTTTGTAGCATAGATATGTTGAATGATTCCTGAAGTGGTTAAAAGTTCTTCTGCAAGCTTAGTACCTTCGGCCACAAAGCGTTTCTGTTCATTTCTATATTTTTTCAGGTATAAAGATTGAATATCTTTGACCTCTTTCTTAGTTATCATTTTTATATATGTTTCTATCGCACGGAAAAATTTTGTTTTTTATTTCAAGTTGGTTTGTGACCATTATGTTGTTTGCATCTTGTACAGTTATAGAAAATTATCCCAAAAACACACCTTTTGTTTATGAAAATAAAATTATTATCAAAGGTGAGGTGGACAAAGATGATAAAAAAAGGCTAGAGGTAGAACTTCCAAATTATTGGGACGATAGTTTAAGAGCCATTAAAAATGGAAAAATCGGGGTTTCCTTGAACTATTTTGGCTATGCAAAAGTATTGAAAAATCCGCCTGTTTTTGACACTATTGGTGTTTCAAGAAGTATTTTATTCATGAATTCCTTTCTACAATCTCAGGGCTATTATAATGCTTCTATTCAACCACTGAAGTTTGATACTGCTATAAGTGGAGATAAGATTAAGATTTCGGTTGTTATGGAGATCAATCTTGCAAAACATTTGGTAATTGATTCTGTTTCATACGATTCGCTTTTTACCACCCGTATGAGAAAGCTGGCAATAAAAAATAAGGATAAATCTTATTTAGTTAGAGGGAAACAATATACCAAAGCACTTATTGCTAGTGAGCTTGATCGGTTGGTGTCTCTTTACAGGGCAAATGGATATTATAAATTTACACGGGAAAATATTTACGCCGAAGTAGATACGACTGATGCATCCTTGTTGGAATTCTCTTTTGATCCTTTTGAGCAAGCCCGAAAAATAGCTACCGCAACAGCAAGGCGTAAAGTAAAACCAACTATTAATGTAACCTTCAAGCAAAAAGCTTCAGCAGATACAAACGCTTTTAAAGTATACAGGGTGGGGAAAACGACCTTTTTTCCAAAGGCTAATTTTGAGAAAATTCCGGATTCCTTAATGAAACAATCGTATAAATATGTTCAACATGGCGAAGAATTCACATTGAAACAAAATGAATATTTCATAATGATGAAACCATTGCGTGAGCATTCTTATTTACGAAAGGGGACGATCTATAATGAAGAAAATTATTATAAAACCATTAATGCTTATTCGCAATTAGGTCCATGGAATCAAGTTGATTTCAGAGCAGTTGAGAAATTAGACTCTGTTAACACTATAGATTTGAATTACTTTCTTACCCCGGCAAAGAGAAATTCATTTGGATATGATTTTGAGGTAAGTCGAAACAGCGGAAGCATTATTGCGGGCAACCTTTTAGGATTGTCCAATGTTTTTACCATTCGAGATAGAAATGTTTGGAAACGGGCTATCCAATCGAGTACTGTTGCTAGGGCAGGCGTTGAATTAGGCTTCTCAGATACTGTGCTGCAAACATTTCAGGCAAGTATTTCACATACCTACAGTTTTCCTCGTGTTCTTTTTCCTTATAACTTATTCGTTAAAATGCCCAAAAAGTATAACGATTATAAAACTTTGGTTAGTATTAATGGATCATTTACAGATAGGCGCAATTTTTTCAGGCTTAGATCAGGTACTGCATCTTACGGGTTTGAATGCAGTAAAAATAAGCACTCATTTCTATGGCAGGTTCTAAATGTAGAATTGTATAGCCTTGACACTTTACCAAGGTTGTTAAAAGCATTTGAATCAAATCCATTCTTAAGAACAGCTTTCAATACCGGATATGTAGTTAGTCTAAGCGGAACTTATACGCTTACATACAATGACGTCAAAAATCCAAACGTAAGTAACAAGCTTCGAATTTCAGGGGAATTAACCAATCCATTAATATTGCCTTTTAAAGGCTTGTCAAACAAGCTTTACCAATACATAAAGGTGGAGGCGGAGTTTAAACGAATTTGGCAATGGAGAAAAACTTCGTTTGCAATCAGAGGATTTGGCGGTATGGGCTATAATTACAACAGCGATCCTGTTCTAGGGCAATCATTGCCGTTTTTCAAGCAATTTGTAGCTGGTGGACCCTATAGTATGAGAGCTTGGGGTGTAAGGCAAATAGGTCTTGGATCTTCGTTAAAAAGCGACACATCCTCAGTATTTAGAGATAGGTATGGCGATGTGCAGTTAGAAGCAAATATTGAATATCGCTTTAGGTTGTTTACCGTTGGTGGTGTGAATGTTAATAGTGCGGTTTTTGCTGACATTGGTAACATTTGGAATATGAAAACCAATTTGGCTGATGCTGAAAGTCAACTCCGACTAAGCAGAATTGGTAGAGATATTGCCATAGCAGCGGGCACGGGGGTTAGGTTGGATTTCAATTATTTTCTGGTTAGGTTTGATTTTGCATACAAAGTAAAAGATCCGGCAAGATTGTCAAACGGCGGTTGGATGAGTTTCAGAGATTTTGAATGGCGCAATAAAGAGTTTGATAATCCTGGTTCGTCATTCAACGTTACAAGAAATAACTTTTCATTTCAACTAGGAATTGGTCTCCCGTTCTAATGTTTCGTTTTTTACAATTTGGGTAAAATCATCAATTTGCAAAGCATTGGTTGCTAAAAATTCTCCTATGCGGGTTCGTCTTAAACTGCTCAAATAAGCACCACAGCCTAATTGTTGGCCATAATCATTTGCCAAGCTACGAATATAAGTACCCGTAGTACAAACTACTTTGAAGTGAATAATTGGTAATGCAATCTCTTCTATTGTAAAGCTATTAATCGTAATTGTCCTTGGTTCCATCTTTACATCAATTCCTTTCCTAGCCATTAAATATACCGGCTTTCCTCCTTGCTTTATAGCAGAATGAATCGGGGGAATTTGTTGAATGGTTCCGAGAAAGGCCTGCGTAGCTTGATGGATCTCCTCAGCTGTAATGGCTGATATGTCGGTAATATTTGTAGGTTCACTTTCAAGGTCAAATGTAGGAGTGACGGCGCCTAAAGTAAAAGTTCCTGTGTATTCCTTTTCCATACCCATGTACTCATTTATTTTCTTGGTAAACTTACCTGTGCAAACAATGAGTAAACCTGTTGCCAATGGATCTAAAGTGCCTGCATGGCCTACTTTTCTAATTTTGATAAGAGACCTGATTTTTCTAACGACATCAAATGAGGTCCAATCGAAAGGCTTATCTATGAGCAGAACCTGACCTGCTTCGTACTTATTAAGTAAATTTTCCAAAAAAGAATGAAAATGTAAAAGGTGAATAGTCTAAAAAAAGACCATTTATTGATGCGGAGAGTGAGGGATTCGAACCCTCGATACCCTTTCGAGTATACACACTTTCCAGGCGTGCTCCTTCAACCACTCGGACAACTCTCCATAAAATCCTTGCTTCACAAGGGCTGCAAAAATAGGATTTGAAAATTAACGTCCGAATATTTTTTCTGCATTTGCTGAAGTTATTGTCGCCACCTCTTCTATTGACACCTTTTTTATGGCTGCCAATCGCTCAGCAATCAGTAAAATGTAACTGCTTTCATTTCTTTTGCCTCTGTGGGGAACAGGAGTAAGGTATGGCGAGTCGGTTTCCAATACAATATTTTCCAAAGGAATATCTCTCAATGACTCCTCCATATTGGCTTTTTTATAAGTAACAACACCTCCAATGCCAAGATAAAACCCCATTTCAACGATCTCTTTGGCCGTTTCATATGGATCGACGAAGCAATGAAATATTCCACAAAGCCCCTTTTCTGCATATGGTTTTACCAGATCAATTGTTTCCCTCATCGCATTTCGGGAATGGATAACAATGGGTAAATGATATTCAAGTGCCCAATCCATTTGAGTTGTAAAGGCCTCCATTTGAAAATCTTTAAAAGTGATATCCCAAAAAAAATCAAGACCAATCTCGCCAACCGCTGCAAACTTTCTTTTATTTAAGTACCTTCTTACAATCCCCAGTTCTTCCTGGTAATTCTCTTTTACAGAACAGGGATGCAACCCCATCATAGAAAAAAATTCTCCTGGATAGATGGATTCCAGCTTAAACATATCATCTATTACTTCGCTGTCTATGGCAGGCAAATAAAACTTTGAAATTCCAGCATTTCTTGCCCTTTCAAGCACTTGGTCAAAGTCATGTTCAAATTCTTTGAGGTAAAGGTGGGTATGTGTATCAATAAATGTCATCAACGCAAAGATTTAGAAAATAAAGTTCTAATCGCACAATAATTTATTTATGCTACTTCAAAAAATAAATACAATAGAAGTGCGTTCTATATCTACCTGTTTATTTGATTAACATGGAATTGAAATAATAAAATAAAGACTGTTTTCATAGGGTACGGATTAATAACGGCCGGGGTTTTTGCCCTGGCCTTTTTATTTGTCCTAAATGTTTTTTAATGAATTGTTGTTGTAATAAAATTGTTTTCCTTTAGATACTGCAACACACTTGGTAGGGCAAATTCAAGCCGAGGCAACGCTTTTTCACTATCGTGAAATACAATGATGGATCCTGCTTGAATATTAGACAATACATTGGCAAGGCAATTCTCCTTTGTAATGGAAACGTCAAAATCTGCACTCAAAACATCCCACATTACTATTTTGAAAAGACCACTTAGGTGTTTTGCTTGAAATTTTGTTATCCTGCCATAGGGGGGTCTAAATAGATGGCTGTCTATAATTTTACTTGCTTTGGAAATGTTTTCAAAATAGTCTTTATCCGTCGTTTTCCACCCGTTTAGATGGTCATAGGTATGATTGCCAACTTTATGACCTTCGTCTATAATTCTTCTGTAAACGTGCGTATATTGGTCAACATTCTTGCCTATACAAAAAAAGGTAGCTTTAGCGTTGTAAGCTTTTAACTGATCAAGAACAAAAGGAGTTATAGTAGGATGGGGTCCATCGTCAAAGGTTAGGTAAATTTCCTTCTCTTTTGTTGGAATATTCCATGTGAGTTGGCTGCCATAAAGCAATCTTAGCCACCATGGTGTTTTAACGACATACATGATGCAAAGCAACAAAAAAGAACGCTACCTGCGTACAATGTATTTTTATTGAACCACATATTTTCAACTTTCATCTGCCATTAATCACCGTTCATACCAATTCAATTTGCTAATGCATTTCGATAGTTAATCTTTGCTTTTCAAAATTTATACAACCATGAGATCAATTATAACCACAATCACCTTTTTGCTCGTAGCAATAGCAAGCCATGCTCAACAATCCGCATCAATTGCAGGAACAATCAATCATTTAGCCAAGCCAATTGCAGCTGCAACTGTTTCTTTATTGAATGCAAAAGACAGCGCATTGGTTAAAGTAGCTGTATCCGACAATGAAGGTAGTTTTCAATTTGAAGGCATAAATGCCGGTAAATTTATAGTCAAAGTTTCTGCTATCAGTTTTCAACCTTGGTATAGTGCTGCTTTCGATTTGTCGGAGGGATCTTCCTATAAAGTACCTGCTGCTTCATTGGTTTTTGCAGACAAAAAGTTAAAGGATGTAACAGTTACCTCGTCAAGAAGACCGATGATAGAAGTAAAAGCTGACCGTACGGTGTTCAATGTTGAGAATAGCATTAATGCAACGGGTAGCAACGTAATGGAACTTTTACAGAAAAGTCCGGGAATAACG
>JANMZN010000456.1:0-3362 GCA_031383285.1 Segetibacter sp. | reverse complement strand
TTGAAACCGAACTTTTCCAGTTGGCCAAAAATCTGAAAGTTGACAATGCAATTAAATTATATGGAGCCGTTGACAGAAAGGAACTGCTCCAAAAACTAAGCGGTGCAAGTATAAAACTTATGCTTAGTAACCATACTGCACAAGGCGATTTTGAAGGATTTGGCATAGCTGTTTTGGAAGCCAATGCATACGGTATTCCAGCCATTGGTAGTAAGGATAGTGGTATCGCTGATGCTATTGTAGATGAAGCAACCGGTCTTTTAGTTAATCAAACTAATGCCGAAGATGTGTCAGCTGCTGTAAAAAAAATATTGGATAATTATACTTTTTTCTCCGATAATGCTAAGAAGTGGGCTCAGGATCACCATTGGAAGAATATTGTACAACAATACAAAGTCGTAATTAATGGCTAGTGAAAGGATGTTTTTTTCATTGACTATAAATGGGATAGCCATTTGTTCTATTGTATTTTTCCATGAGTTAAAATCAGGAGAAATTGAGTATTAATTGTCGGTTAAATTCAAAACAAAATAAAGGCTAAAGCCAGAATATGAGATTAGGAATCATATCTGATTGCGTCCATTATAAAATGCCTGATGGTAGAATTGCTACTGAGAATCATATTCTTTTAAGGCAATTGCAGGCACTATGTGCTTATTTCCCGGAAACACTTATTGCATGTCCATTTGGTGAATACTCATCTTTGAAAGTGCTTTCATTTTATACAATTGAAACTATTCGGTTCTATCCGCTTCCAATAGTTGGGGGGGCATCTATAAAAGCCAAATTGCAACTACTTTCCACAATACCTACATGGTTCAAGGCTTTTAAATCAATAGATGAGTCCAGCGACATCGTTTACCAGCGCTTCCCAAATAACCTAAATATTCCTGGTTTTTTTTATTTCTGGATAAAAGGAAAGAAGACTTTTGCTACTTACACGGGCACTTGGGCAGATTTTAAAAACGAATCAATTACTTATTGGTTTCAAAAGTGGCTGCTCATACATTTGTTTAAAGGACCGGTTTGGGTTTATTCAGAAAGTAAGCCTGATAATAACCGAATCCTCGAAGGTTACAGTCCATCTTACAGTTTGGAAGAATGGGAAGAAGAAGCGGAGCAAGTTAAAGTAAGAATTAATAACATTCAAACAGTTGGTATCCCCGTTTACAGATTCATTTCGGTTGGAAGTCTTGTACCTAATAAGAACCATGCAGCAATCATTAAAGCTTGTGCTGTATTAAAAGAAAAGAAAATTCCATTTGTACTCTCAATTGTAGGAGGTGGATATTTAGAAGACACATTGCAAGATTTGATAAATGGACTTAATCTTGCGCAAGAGGTTAAGCTTTCCGGGAAAAAAAAAGCTGAAGAGTTAAGGGTTTTATTTCGTGAGCACGATTTTATAGTTCAGGCTCCCAAAGAGGAAGGATATGGTAAAGTTCCGGTCGAAGGTTTTTTTCATGGACTTATACCTATACTAAATAAAATCTCCATGGCGTTTTTAATAACTGGAAATGAGGAACGTGGATTTTTGTTTAACGAATCTGATCCAAACGACCTTGCGAATACGCTTCTTGGTTTAGAAGATAAAATTGAAAAGTTTCCAACAATGATAGAGTCTGGCAGATCATATGCAAAAAAGCATACATTAAAAGCTTGGGCTGAGGAATATCATGAGCAGATTACAAAATATTATTTCTAATAAAAAGGTTTTATTTCAACCCAAAAATCTGCTCTTAAGCTATTTGATAGCTTTTGGATTTGGCGTTCTAATAGGATTTAAGGTTATTCCTGTAAATGCATTAGCAGTTGTTTATTTAATGGTCGTTGGTGTATGTATTATTTTATTTGTTAAAGGGGATGTTGAAAACATATTTAAGTGGCTGCCTTATGTTATGTACCTCGAGGTATATATGCGGGCTTTTGCAAGGTGGGTTCCTTACCTTACTATTCAATATCTCTACATCTTTGGGTTTGGAATGCTGTTTGTGAAAGGGTCAAGTATGAAGGGAAATCATTTTAAAGGGTTTCTTCTATTATTGGCGTTTAGTTTTCTTGAATTAGTCAATAATCTGCACCCTTATGATCCTGCAAATACCAGAGCTGTTCTTGTCAATTCTTTATCATTGTTATTGCCCGTTATGTGGGCTTCATATAATGACTTCAAGCCGGTACTAATCAATAAATTTCTAATCAATATAAAAATTGCCGGGGTTTTGCTATCAGGTATTGTATTTGTCGCTCACGTTACGGGTTCTATTGATTATGGGTTGTTTTCCAATTCAGAAGCGAGTAATGGATTGGCCCCTGTTCAATTGAGTGGATACCTTGGATTTGTCTGCATTTTATTCTTTTTATCAATAATGAATGCAGAAGAAAAAATAAATAGAACAACTAACCTAATCATATTTAGTGTTGTTCTTATTATGATGGTACTAACATTCTCAAGAGGCGGCGTTTACTTTTTGTTGGCAGTAGTTTTATTATATATCTATTACAATAAGAACAAAATGGGTAATTATTTTAAACTTGTAGGCTTAATACCAGTTTTCTATATTTTATATACTGTAGTAGTTGATAAAACCGGAGGGAAAATTGTAGAACGCTACGAACAGGAAGGAACAAGTAACAGAGATGTATTGGTAGATATTGGTTTTCAGTTATTTTGGAAGAATCCGATATTTGGTGTAGGTACTGGAAATTATAACATTGCGATCATGAAAGAACACTTGTTTAGCCAAAATTCAGGTGCCCATAATGAATTTGTGAGGGCGGCGGCAGAACACGGGATTATTGGAATTTTTTGTTATTGGACATTTTTTCTCATGCTATTTTTAAATATCAACCGCAGACCTCAGCCGCAAAAGCAATATGCAATGTACTTTCTTGCACTTTTTACTTTGATTATTATTCATAATGGACTAAAAATTTCAATTCAACCATTAATATTAATGCTTGCCATTGGAACGCCTGGTTTGGCATACCTTAAAAATAAAAATGTTTCAATTAGAGATTTCAGACAGCCGGTCATTGCCTGATATTGCAGATTGCCATCAAGCATGTTTTCCCAGTTCATTCTCTACGAAACTTGGAAAAAAATATGTAATTAAATCTTTGAGCTGGTTTCTTGATCATCCTAAACGGTTCTTATTTCATATTCGTAGTCAACAAAAAGTAGTTGGCTATTGCGGTGGATTTTTGCCGGTTAAAGATGGTGATGGAAGTAGCAGTGGTATGATTCAGCAAGGTTTTAATGAAGCGGTATTAGGGATTGTAAAAAATCCAATATTATTATTTCACTCAGAGTTAAGACCTCATTATCCATTAATTTGGTTGAATATAAAGCGTAAAATAAGTGG
>JANMZN010000439.1:0-3876 GCA_031383285.1 Segetibacter sp. | reverse complement strand
CCCCATCCTGAATGCTTGAATGAATAAGGTGATGAGAATAGATAATTTGTAGCATGCATTGTAAATGCCCACCTGCTCTTCTTTAAAATTTATATCTCCCGGTATCCACCATCGAAGCATAAGTCTGTCAAAGGTTTCATTAATCATTCCACCCATTCCTGCCACTAGTAAGGGCAAGGAATAAATCATCATGTCGCGCCATAGTTTTGTACTGAACTTCAATTTAATGGCACCCACTTCCGGTAGTAACAAAAACAAGGTCAAAGCTGATTGAATAACGTTGGCTATAACAATGTATGTGACGGGATTTACTGATGGAGAATAGATCATGCCTACCCAATGATTGGGATCGTTTTTCAACATTGTCGGACACCATGAGATAAAAAATATGGTGGCTACAATGTTTACTGCTATACTAAATATTCGTATGAAAGCATACTTTCTTGGTCGTCCTTGTTGACGCAGTCTAGCAAATGGGAGGGTACTTAATGTATCCATGATGATAATAACAATGCTAAGCTGAATAAGCAATGGATAATCAGGAATACCTGCAAAAGCAGCCACAGTACCTTGTGCCATCCAAAGTAAAGTGCCTAAGCAAATGGTAGAAAAGAAAAGTGAAATACTGGCTGTACTGTACACCTTATCTTCATCGGCCTGGCCTTGCGAAAACCTGAAATAAGCAGTTTCAAAACCGTACGTGAATATTACATTGAGCAATGGGATGGCTGCATACACAAGCCCCATCTTTCCATAATCAGCTATGCTTAGTTGATCGGTAAGGTAGGGTGTTAGCAGGTAGTTGATAAACCGCGCAGCAATAGAGCTGACACCATACCACATTGTTTGCCCAGCTAGTTTTTTAATGCTGCTCAATGAAGATTATTTTAAACAAAAATAACAGTAACGGGCTTGTACATCTATTTTGATTTGTTAATAGTTGTCAGGCCTTAGCTTCTTTCTCCCTTCTTTGATGGTTGACTTCACTTTTTTCCCTTCTATTCTTCGTTCTTTAGCTGCCTTTGATGGCTTGGTTGCAATTCTGGCTTTTTTCTTAATGAGTGCATGTTCAATGAGTGCATGTATTTTTTTTACTACTTCACCTTTGTTGGCCAATTGCGTGCGTGCAGTTTGTGACTTTACCAATAGATCTCCTTCAGCCGTTATTTTATTAGCTAGTTTTTGTTTGATTGTTTCTTTTTGTTCATTATTAACCAATACTGAATCATCTACCTTCCATCGGCCTTCTACCATGGTTTCTAACTTATTTACATTTTGCCCTCCCTTTCCGCCGCTTCGGGCAGTCGCAAAAACAATCTCATTGTAAACATTTATCTTCATTCCTCTAAAATTACTGGCAAAAGTATGAGAATGATTATTCAACGGGTTACAAAAGCTTCAGTTTCTGTAAATGACAAGGTGATTGGGCAAATTGGTTTGGGATTGTTGGTATTGGTTGGGATAGAAAATACGGATACTGAAGACGACATTCTATGGCTAAGTAACAAGGTTGTGAATATGCGCATTTTTAACGATGAGAATGGAGTCATGAACAAAAGTATTATTGAGCAGGATGGAGCTATCTTACTCGTTAGCCAATTTACACTTCATGCAAGTACTAAAAAGGGCAATCGGCCTTCTTACATAAGAGCATCCAAGCCTGATTTTGCCATTCCAATGTATGAGCGGTTGATTAATCAAATTGAACTCGACTTATCCAAAAAGATTGAAACAGGTGAATTTGGTGCAGATATGAAAGTAGCACTGTTAAATGACGGTCCGGTAACTATTTTTATTGACAGTAAAAACAAAGAATAATTTTAAAAAAATGGAAATAACAATAAAACAAGCGCAGACTTCGGTGGATGAATGGATCAAGACAATAGGAGTCAGGTATTTTAATGAACTGACCAACCTCGGTATGCTTATGGAGGAAGTAGGGGAACTCAGCCGGATAATGGTTAGAAAATTTGGTGAGCAGTCTTTCAAAGAAAGCGATAAAGACAAAGACATGGCTGATGAAATGGCAGATGTTTTATGGGTATTAATTTGTCTTGCTAACCAAACAGGCGTTGATCTTACCCAGGCTTTTGAGAAAAATATGAAAAAAAAGACAGCAAGAGATTCGAAAAGACACCTGAAAAATGACAAATTGAGATAGATTTTTTCCCTTTTTAGGTCAAATATCTATAATTCAATCCCCTTAAGGGAAATCTCCGTAAAAGGGTTGTTTTAATGCAACCTAATGATGCCCGCTTAAGTCATATTGAGTATAAACCATTTTCTATGTTCTCACCAATTTTAAGCGTTTTAATGCAATATGGCGGGGCTGTATTGCTAGGTATTGTTGTCGGGTTAATATGCAAAGCATATTTTGCCTCGTACTATCATAGAAAGATCTATGAATACGAAGGAGATATTTTAAAAAGCCATGCAAAAATTCTAGAACTGGAAGCCAGAAATGATAAGCTGGAGAAGAAAGTTAGAGAAGCCCAGAAAATATATACGAAGGACTTCATCTTTATGAATTAATGGAATTGAATAATTGTTTGATCCTCCCCATTTCCAATTTTACTCAATTTCCTGTAGGTTTGCCGCATTATGACGACAAGTGAGAATAAATTTCAGGCAATTATATCCCATGCTAAGGAATATGGATTTGTTTTTCCCAGCAGCGAAATTTATGATGGATTAAGTGCTGTTTATGATTACGGTCCATATGGCAGCGAACTCAAAAAAAATATCCGCGATTATTGGTGGAAATCAATGACGCAAATGAATGATAACATTGTTGGCATTGATGCTGCCATATTTATGCACCCCACTACATGGAAAGCAAGTGGTCACGTAGACAACTTTAGCGATCCAATGATCGATAACAGGGACAGCAATAAACGCTACAGGGTTGACCATTTGATGGAGGCGTTTGCTGATAAGCTGAAGGAAGCTGGTAAAGAAGCAGAAGCTGAAGTATTGCTTTCAAAAATGGATCAATTGCTTGCAGCAGACGATTATACTACGTTGAAAGAATTGATTATAGACAATAAGATAAACTGTCCTATTAGTGGCACATCAAACTGGACAGATATTCGGCAGTTTAACCTCATGTTTTCTACACAACTTGGTAGTGTGGCAGAGGATGCAGATACCATTTACCTTAGACCAGAAACGGCTCAGGGTATTTTTGTTAATTTTCTAAACGTACAAAAGACAGCTAGGATGAAAATACCTTTTGGTATTGCTCAAACTGGTAAAGCATTTAGAAACGAGATAGTTGCCCGGCAGTTCATTTTTAGGATGAGGGAGTTTGAGCAAATGGAAATGCAGTTCTTTATTAGACCCGGCACCCAAATGAAGTGGTATGAATACTGGAAAGAAGAACGCTTAAAATGGCACCTGAGTTTGGGCATTCCTGCCGATAAATATCGCTACCACAACCATGTTAAACTTGCACATTATGCTGATGCAGCTTTGGATATCGAATATGAGTATCCATTCGGATTTAAAGAAGTTGAAGGCATCCACTCACGGACAGACTTTGATCTGAAAAGTCACCAAACTTTCAGTGGTAAAAAGCAACAGTACTTCGATAATGATGTAGATCCAGATACAAATAAGCCTTACGGCAACTACATTCCTTATGTTGTAGAAACTTCTATAGGCTTAGACCGTATGTTTTTGTTGATCTTGAGCCATAGTTTTGAAGAAGAAACATTGACCAAAGAGGATGGAACAACAGATACCAGGGTTGTATTGCATATTCCACCAGCCATTGCTCCTGTAAAATTGGCTATTCTACCTTTGCTAAAGAAAGATGGGTTGCCCGAAATTGCGAGAGCATTGGTGAACGATTGCAAACCACATTTCCGTTGTTTT
>JANMZN010000417.1:0-11592 GCA_031383285.1 Segetibacter sp. | reverse complement strand
GAAAATGTGAAAACAGTTGCAGAAAATATAACCGCAAATAATAGTATTCATATTTTAATAAATAATACTGGTGGTCCTGCAGGCGGGCCAATCATTGATGCGGCTGAGATAGATTTCATAAATACATTTAACCAACATCTTATTTGCAATCATATTTTAACCAAAGCTGTTGTGCCATCTATGAAAAAAGAAGGCTTTGGTAGAATAATAAATATAATATCTACTTCTGTAAAAATTCCATTGAAAAATTTAGGAGTATCCAATACAATTCGTGGTGCAGTTGCTTCATGGGCTAAAACAATGGCTAATGAATTGGCATCTTTTGGCATTACAGTAAATAATGTATTGCCAGGCGCAACAAACACCGACCGTTTGATGAATATCATAAACAACAATGCAGAGAAAAAGGGAAAATCAACCGATGAAATTGCAAATGAAATGCAACATGAAATACCTGCAAGGCGTTTTGGGGAACCTGCTGAAATAGCTGCAGTTGCAGCATTCCTTGCTTCGCCTGCAGCTGCTTATGTAAACGGGGTAAGCGTACCCGTAGATGGTGGAAGAACAGGCTCAATTTAAGTTTTGAAAAAAAAATACAGATGTTTATGATTTTGAAGATTGAAGAAGATTTGTTTCTTTTTGTTCAATATTATTTCAGGAGTTAATGATAAATCATCTATTCTTATCCAAACAATCCTAAAAATCAGCGTTCAAACTATTCGATATGAACTTAACTTCTTACGACAATATAAAGAACTTCATAGGCGGTCAATTTTTGGATCCGTCTTCTGGAGCATATCTTGAAAATATTAATCCTGCTACAGGCGAAGTGTTTGGACAAATACCCGATAGCAATGCAGCGGATATTCAGTTGGCTGTCGATGCAGCAAAAACTGCTTTCCCTTCATGGTCTGTTACACCAGCAGAAGAACGCTTCAAAATACTCAATCGAATTGCTACCCTAATTGATGATAATTTGGATGCATTGGCATTGGCAGAAACTACTGATAATGGCAAACCATTGTGGCTGAGTAAAAGAATAGATATTCCACGGGCATCAGCCAACTTTCGTTTTTTTGCTACCGGTATTATGCACTTTAGCACAGAAAGTCATAGTATGGAAGATAAAGCTATCAATTATACGCTTCGTCAACCAATTGGTGTTGTGGGTTGTATTTCCCCATGGAATCTGCCGTTATATCTATTTACCTGGAAAATAGCACCTGCTTTAGCTGCTGGAAACTGTGTTGTTGCAAAACCTTCAGAAGTAACGCCATTAACAGGATATCTTTTGTCTATCATTTGCAAAGAAGCAGGATTACCTGATGGAGTATTAAACATCGTACATGGTACAGGTCCAAATGCAGGAGAAGCAATCGTAAGCCATCCTTCTATTAAGGCTATTTCATTTACAGGAAGTACAAGAGCCGGAGAAAGAATAGCTTCTATTGCAGCACCAAAATTTAAAAAACTATCTCTAGAACTTGGAGGCAAAAATCCAAATATCATATTTGCTGATTGCGATTGGGATAAAATGATGCGGACAACTATTCAATCCTCTTTTAGCAACCAAGGACAAATATGTTTGTGTGGTTCCAGAATATTGATTGAAGATAGTATTTACGAAAAATTCAAAGCTGAGTTTATAGCCAAGGTTAAAAAGCTTTCGGTTGGCGATCCGATGGATGAAAATAGTAAACAAGGTTCAATAGTAAGCAAAATGCATTTTGATAAAATATTGAAATGTATAGAAACGGCAAAAGCAGAAGGAGGAATAATTTTATGTGGTGGCAATTCGGTTATAATAGAAGGCAGATGTGCCAATGGATATTTTGTAGCACCAACCGTAATAGAAGATTTAGCTAGTGATTGTAGTACCAATATGGAAGAAATATTTGGACCGGTTGTTACTTTGCAGTCATTCAAAAACGAGTCAGAAGCACTCTCCTTAGCCAATGCTTGCAATTATGGGTTAGCGGCTACCATTTGGACCCAAGATATTTCTAAAGCAAACAGAATGGCAACCAAGGTTGAAGCGGGAATCATTTGGATAAATTGTTGGTTGCTACGCGATTTGCGAACGCCTTTTGGCGGAGTGAAAAATAGTGGTGTTGGAAGAGAAGGTGGATGGGAAGCTTTGCGGTTTTTTACCGAAGCGAAGAATGTGTGTGTGGAACTATAATTCAGAACGCGGATTATTTTTTGTTTCTTGTTGCTTGTTTTCTCGCTACTCGTTAATTAATTTTATGGCAACGATTTCATCATTTACAGAACTTGAAATTTGGAAGTTAGCAAGTGAACTTTCAACCAGGATTTTTGAGTTTTCTAAAATTGGATTATTGAGCAAAGATTTTAGTTTGAAAGACCAAATGAATCGATCTGCTGGTTCAATAATGGATAATATTGCAGAAGGATTTGGCAGAGGAGGGAGATTGGAATTCATTCAATTTTTATCGATTTCAAGAGGTTCTGCATCTGAATTACAATCACAAATAGTTAGATGTTTTCAAAGAAAATATATAGATGAAGAAACTTATGTTGAGTTATATGAATTTTCGGATAAAATCGGAAAGAAAATTGGAGCTTTCATTAAATATTTAAATTCTTCACCTCAACCAGGAGTCAAGTTTAATAATCGGATAGCCAATATGAAACAAACAAATTTAGACAGTAATTTGGCAAAAACTGCCAGCAAGCAACAAGTTCCAAATGTGGAGCAACGAGCAACGAGCAACGAGCAACGAGCAACAATCAAAACCGAATCTGCAGCCAAACCATTAGGGGCTTATCCGCATGCAAGGCGTGTTGGGAACCTTTTGTTTTTATCAGGCATTGGATCAAGACAAGCGAGTAATAATCAAATACCCGGACTTGAGTTGGATAGTGAAGGCAACATACTAAAATATGATATCGAAGCTGAATGTCATTCTGTATTTGCCAACGTAAAAGCGGTATTGGAAGCTAGCGGAAGCAGTTGGAATAACATGGTAGATGTGACCGTATTTTTGACCAACATGAAAAAAGATTTTCCAATTTATAACAAAGTGTACGGAGAGTATTTTAAGGACGTGGAAGCTTGCAGAACAACTGTAGAAGTAAAAAGCCTTCCTACTCCCATTGCCATCGAGTTAAAAGTAATCGCTACGGTAGATTCAAATTAGGTGGTGGATGGAATAGCCTATATTAGGAAATGAGAAACGTCAAACGTCAGACGGGAAACGAGCAACGAGTAACAAGCAACGAGCAACGAATATCGTGAAACGAGAAACGAGAAACGTCAAACGAGAAACAAACAACAAAAATGCAAAACACTTTACCATACGCTCAAGAGTTAGATCAGCAAGATATTTTGAAGCATTTCAGGAATCGTTTTTATATACCGCAGATTAATGGGAAGGACAGTATCTATTTTACTGGAAACTCTTTGGGCTTGCAACCAAAAGCAACAAGGGCATATGTAAATGCAGAATTGGACGATTGGGCTGCTTTGGGCGTTGAAGGACATTTACATGCTAAGAATCCCTGGTTGTCCTATCATGAAATATTTCCTGAGCGATTATCAAAAGTTGTAGGATGCTTACCGCATGAAGTTGTGGTAATGAATCAACTAACGGTGAATCTTCATTTGCTTATGGTTAGTTTCTATCATCCAACCAAAGGGCGATACAAAATCATTTGCGAAGCCAAAGCATTTCCTTCTGACCAATATGCATTTCATTCTCAGGTAAAATTTCATGGTTATGATCCTTTAGATGCAATAATTGAAGTTGGTCCTAGGAAGGGAGAGCATGCCATAAGAAATGAAGATATCCTGGAAGCTATTGAGCAACACTCGGATACTGTAGCATTGGTTATTTTTAGTGGTGTAAATTATTATACAGGTCAGGTCTTCAACATGAAATCCATTACAGAATCTGCACACCAAGTTGGTGCTTTTGCAGGTTTTGATTTAGCACACGCCGCAGGAAATGTTGAGTTGAAATTACATGATTGGAATGCGGACTTCGCTTGTTGGTGTTCCTATAAATACCTCAACTCCGGACCAGGTGGCGTATCGGGAGTATATATCAGTGAGCGACATTTCAATGCTGACCTTCCTAGATTTGAAGGTTGGTGGGGTACCAATAAGCAAACCCGGTTTAAAATGGAGCCTGTCTTTGAACCAATACCAACCGCAGAAGGATGGCAATTGAGTAATGCACCTATTCTTTCAATGGCTGCCCATAAAGCATCGGTTGATTTGTTTGAAGAAGCAGGTTTTTACAATCTTATTTCAAAAGGGCAACAATTATCCGATTACCTGATGTTTGTTTTGGATGATATCAATGCATCGCAACAACATCCAGTCATTGAAATAATTACTCCTCGTTCTCCTGAAGAGAAAGGTTGCCAGGTTTCTATCCTGATGCTTCATCGTGGAAAAGAAATATTTGATCAGTTACTCAAAGAAGGAGTAATAGCAGATTGGCGAGAACCCAATGTTATTCGTGTGGCACCTGTTCCACTTTATAATACCTTTGAAGATATATGGAGGTTTGGTGACATTATCAAGAGCATATTATGAAGATGGTTTTGATATTTATTAAATGAGGTTCGGTTCTATTTTGGGGTTTAAAATTCAACTTTTTATCAAATGGGAAAAGATATAGTAATCATTGGTGCGGGATTGGTGGGGTCATTATTAGGAATATACTTGGCCAAACGTGGTCACAAAGTGAGGATATATGAACGTCGTGGTGATATGCGGCAAGAAGCTGTGGTTGCAGGCCGATCCATAAATCTTGCACTGAGCGATCGCGGATTAAAAGCATTAACCGAAGTTGGCATTGCCGAAGAAGTGATGAAAATAGCTATCCCAATGCCGGGTAGATTTATACATAATCGCGATGGCTCTCATGCATTTCAACCTTATGGAAAGGAAGGTCAGGCAATTAATTCAGTTTCCAGAGGTGAACTGAATAAAAAACTCATGGACCTTGCTGAAGAACATGGTGTTGAGATTTTCTTTTATCACCATTGCACGGCTATAGATTGGAGTAAAAATGAAATTAATTTTCAGGCAGGACCTGAGTTGAATACCGTTGCATTTGAATTGCTTTTTGCAGCCGATGGTGCTTATTCAGCAGCCAGATTGCAGCATATGTTGAACCATAACATGTTTAACTATCAGCAGTTTTATATTGATTGTGGTTATAAGGAAATCTCTATCCCTGCTGGCCCTGATGGTAAATTTTTACTAGATAAAAATGCACTACATATCTGGCCGAGAAAAGATTATATGCTAATAGCGCTTGCTAATCAGGATGGTAGTTTCACAGGTACTTTATTCTTTCCATTCGAAGGCGAAACTTCATTCAGCAAACTAGATACAGATGTAAAAGTGTATGATTTTTTTAACAGAGAATTTCCTGATGTGGTCAAAATGGTTCCTGATATCACTCGGCAATTCTTTCACAATCCAACTGCTTCATTGGTTACTGTAAAGTGTTTCCCGTGGATTAGGCACGATAAGTTTACTTTAATAGGAGATGCTGCGCATGCCATTGTTCCGTTCTTTGGGCAGGGTATGAATTGTGGTTTTGAAGATTGTTCTGTGCTCAACGAGTTAATGGATAAGCATGGTGATAATTGGGAAGCATTGTTAAACGAGTTTCAGGAATTGCGAAAGCCGGATGCTGACGCTATTGCTGACCTTGCTGTGAATAATTTTATAGAAATGCGTGATAAAGTGGCTGATCCTAAATTTCTATTGCAGAAAAAAATTGAAGCAAAACTACACGATAAGTATCCTGATAAATGGATACCGGCTTATTCGCAAGTTACTTTTAGTCCTCAAATTCGATATTCTGAAGCCTTAAGGCAAGGGCAAAAACAAGAAGCCATTATGCAAGAGGTGATGAAAATCCATGGGATAGAAGAGAAGTGGAAGCAAAATGAATTGGAAATTGAGGAAATGATATTGCAGCAAATAAATTAATAACAGGATGAACAGAAAAGAACTTATAGAACAAATCAAAACCAAACGCAACTACCTCTGCATAGGATTAGATACCGATATTGAAAAAATTCCTGCGCATCTATTGTCTGAGCCAGATCCTGTATTTTCATTTAATAAGCAAATCATTGATTCTACCAAAGCGTATTGCGTGAGCTATAAAATCAATACGGCGTTTTATGAAGCTATGGGTGTCAAAGGTTGGGAAGCAATGCAGAAAACGGTTGAGTACATACCAGCTACTCACTTTACCATTGCGGATGCCAAGCGTGGAGATATTGGCAATACATCAGCACAATATGCAAAGGCATTTTTCGAGACATTAGGATTTGATGCCATTACCGTAGCTCCTTATATGGGTTACGATAGTGTTCAACCTTTTCTCGATTACAAAGAAAAGTGGACGATTGTATTGGCTTTGACCTCTAACAAGGGAAGTTTGGATTTTGAACAATTGGTAGTAACCAAAGAAAATGAGCCCAATGCTTTTTTATATGAAGTGGTAATGAAAAAAGTAGCTGCATGGGGTACAACAGATAACCTAATGTTTGTCCTGGGTGCTACCAAAGCCGATCATTTGGCTGAGATAAGAAAATTGTATCCGGATCATTTTTTCTTGGTTCCTGGTGTTGGTTTTCAAGGAGGAAGTTTGGCAGAGGTTTCTAAGGCAGCGCTTACCTTTGATGGAGGGTTATTGGTAAATGTAAGCCGAGCTATTATTTATGCAGGAACCAATGAAAATTTTGCAGAAGAAGCGATGCAAATAGCAGCACAATATGACTATGAAATGAAGGAATATATCTAAGGATAATTCGAAAACAAAATGGCTGCTTTTTCCTTTTGAATCATTAACTAATTTTCATTTATAGTTTTGGTTGATGTGCTTTATTGGTTAACATATTTGTTTAATTAGATTTTCACATAACCCTTTTCGCTATGACAAGAAAAGCCATATCTTCTATTTTTTGGTAATCAGGTATTTGTTATTTGCAGCATAGCCACTTTAACCCTCATTTTTTCATTACTTTAGCCTCGCTTTTCATTCGACTAAAATTAAAATCAAGTAAATAATATTATGAAGCAACTCCTTTTATATCTAATATGTGGCCTATTTTTCTTGCAGCTTTCTGCACAAGATAAAAAGCAAGTGAATGTTCCAATAAATGCGGCAAATACCGATTCGTCCTATTTTTCAAAATTAAAGTTTCGCCTCATTGGTCCTTTCAGAGGAGGAAGAAGTGCAGCAGTTGCTGGTAGTTCTAAAAACAAGAATACATTCTACCTTGGGGCTACTGGTGGAGGAGTATGGAAAACGACTGATGCTGGCAGCAACTGGAAAAATATCACTGATAAATATTTTGGCGGTTCTATTGGTGCTGTTGCTGTAGCTCCATCTGACGAATCAGTCATTTACGTTGGCGAAGGAGAGAATACGTTGCGCGGCAATGTATCTGAGGGTTTCGGCATGTGGAGGAGTGAGGATGGAGGCAGAACATGGAAATCTATCGGGCTAAAAAATTCCCGGCACATCACCAAGATTGTCATTCATCCAAAAAATCCAGATATAGTGTGGGTGGCAGCACTTGGACATTTATTTGGTACAAGTGAAGAAAGGGGTGTTTATAAAACAATAGATGGTGGTAAAACATGGAGAAGGGTATTGTATGCCAATAACCTGGCTGGAGCAATAGACCTGGTCATGGAGCCCGGAAATGTTTCTACATTTTATGCATCTACATGGAGGGTAAAAAGAACACCATATAGCCTTGAAAGCGGTGGCGAAGGCAGCATATTATGGAAGAGTGTTGACGGTGGTGAAACCTGGAAAAGCCTAATGGATAAAAAAGGGCTTCCTAAAAAAGATACCATTGGAATTATTTGTATGACCGTAAGTGCAGTAAATCCTGATAGGATTTTTGCAATGATTGAAGCAAGGAATGGAGGATTGTATAGGAGTGATGATGCTGGAGAAACCTGGACTAAATCAAGCGATGATCCTAACATCAGACAAAGAGCATGGTACTTTAGTAGAATCTTTGCTGACCCTAAAAATGATAATACTATTTATGCTTTGAATGTAGGCATGTACCGAAGCCGTGATGGTGGCAAAACTTTTCAAGGAATAGGCACACCCCATGGAGACCATCATGATTTATGGATAGATCCGGAAGACGGAAATAGAATGATTGTTGGTGATGATGGTGGTGGTCAGATCAGCTTTGATGCAGGAGCTAATTGGAGCAGTATGAACAATCAGCCCACTGCTCAATTTTATCGTGTTTCTACTGATAATCATTTTCCTTACCATGTTTTAGTTGCACAGCAAGATAACTCAACTGTAAGAATATTAAGCCGATCAAAATCAGGTGGGATAAATGAAAACGACTGGACATCAACAGCCGGTTTTGAAAGTGGATATGTAGTTGCAGATCCTTTAAATCCTGAAATTGTTTATGGTGGCAACTATGGCGGATATCTATCCCGGCTCGATCATAAAACAGGTGAGAACAGGGCCATTAGTGTGTGGCCAGAAAGTCCAATAGGAAGCGGAGCATCAGCAATTAAGTACAGATTTCAGTGGAACTTCCCCATCTTCTTCTCGCCCCACAATCCTAAGCGGTTATATGCAGCAGGTAACCACCTTTTTGTGACGGAAAATGAAGGTCAAAGCTGGCAACAGATCAGCCCGGATTTAACAACCAATGAAAAGGATAAGCAAGGTCCAAGCGGTGGTCCAATCACAAGCGACAATACAGGAGTAGAATATTATTGTACCATTTTTACTGCTGCTGAGTCTGTTGTAGAAAAAGATGTTTTGTGGGTTGGAAGCGATGATGGTTTCATTCATATAAGTACAGATGGCGGCAAGAACTGGAAAAATGTAACACCCCCATCAGCAGGAAAATACATGATGTGGAATTGTGTCGAAACAGATCCTTATAAAAAAGGAAAGGCTTATTTTGTAGGTACCAAATACAAGTTAGACGATTTTACGCCATACATCTATAAAACAGAAGACTATGGTAAGACATGGCAATTGATTACGAATGGTATTGATAACATGCATTTTGCCAGAGCAATCAGAGCAGATAAGAAAGTAGCCGGACTGTTGTATGCAGGTACAGAGTACGGAATGTACATTAGTTATAATGATGGTGCTAACTGGAAAAAATTTCAATTGAATTTGCCAATTGTTCCCATTACAGATTTAACAATAAAGGACAATGATTTGGTTGTAGCTACTCAAGGAAGATCCGTTTGGATTTTAGATGACTTAAGCCTTGTGCAGCAAAAAACCGCTACAAACACATTTGGTAGATTAAAAGTTTTTGAGGTCAATGATGCCTTTAGAACTTATGGTTATAGTCAACCAAACATTAAGAATGCAGGTGTCAATCCTTACAACGGAGTAGTGATTAATTATTGGCTGAATCAGGCAACCGATTCTTCTAAAGTTGTTATTTCAATTTTTGATAAGAAAGGAAAAGTAATCAGAACATTTAGCAAGGATGCAAAAGAGACGGCTAATAAAATTGAATTTGCTGATGCAATGAATCAGTTTTTTTGGGATATGAAATATCCGCCAACAGAAAGTATTGAGGGAATGATTTTGTGGAATGGAAATATTGACGGACCAAAAGCTGCTCCAGGAAAATATAGTGCAAGATTTAAATGCGAGAAAGATTCTACCGATGTGCCTTTTGTGATAAAACCAGATCCTAATTACAAGACATCAGAATTGGAGTATGATGAACAGATCGCTTTTTTACTTAAAGTTCAGGGTAAATTTAGTGAAGTGCAAACAGCAGTAAAAAACATCAGACTAATTAGAGCTCAGTTAAACGATTTTACTTCAAGGGTAGATAGTACTGTAAAAGAAGTGAAGCCATTAGCAGATAGCATTCATAAAAAGATTACTTTAGTAGAAGAAGCATTACATCAAACCAAAGCGAAGAGCGGACAAGATGTATTGAATTTTCCTATTCGATTGAACGATAAAATTTCCGGCATTTTTGATTTTGCTAATAGCGGAAACAATCCGCCAAGCCGTCAGGCAATTGAAAGCTTTGATTACTTGTCAACCGAAGCAGACAAATATCTCAATATTCTGAAAGCGGTGATGGTGAACGAAATAAAGCAACTGAATAAAATAATCAATGACAAGCAATTGCCAGTGATAGGAATAAAATAATTTTTTTTTACATCTCATACATCTATATGATCAATTTTGATTGGACTTCATTTACGCGCCGTATTGCTGTTAAAGCAACGATGCCTCAAATCTATGATGCATGGACTACGGCTATTGAAATTGAAAAATGGTTTCTAAGCAGTGCTATATTTTTTGATGAGCAAGAGTTCATTATTGATCGTGTCAAGAATATTAATAAGGGGCAGCAGTACAAGTGGAGTTGGTACAACTACGAACAAGCTGAAACTGGTAATATTGTTGAAGCCAACGGCAAAGATTTACTTAAGTTTTCATTTTCAGGAAATTGTTTGGTTACCGTTAAGCTAACTGAGCAGGATGATCATGTAATGGTTGATTTGACGCAAAGCAATATTCCCGTAGATGAAAATTCAAAACAAATTATCCGGTTGGGTTGCGATGCAGGTTGGTGTTTTTATCTCATCAATCTGAAGTCTGTATACGAGGGTGGACTTGACCTTAGAAATAAAAACAAAGCGTTCAAGTGGGTAGTCAATAGTTGAAATTCTTTATTTGTTTTTGTAGCTTTATTATTGAAAATAATGGAGAGGATGCGTGATGATTTTAAATTGGAAACTGGAAGGCTTACTCTAAGGAAGATGGATGTTGGTGATGCAGATTTTATTTGCGTATTACTGAATACTCCTGGTTGGCTAAAGTATATTGGAGATCGAGGAGTTAGGAGTAAGGAGGACGCAGAGAAATATATTCAAGGAAGAATTGTACAACCTTACACAGAGAATGGATTTGGGATGTATGCAATGGAATTGAAAGATAATAATTTGGTAATTGGAACATGTGGGCTCATCAAGCGACCCGGCCTTGATAAAGTAGACATTGGTTTTGCTATATTGCCTTTATTCGAAAACAAAGGATACATTTTTGAAGCCGCCTCAAGGGTTATGCAATTTGCAGAATCAATATTGAAGTTACCAAGTATTGCAGCCATTACAACAGCCGACAACCAAGGTTCAATTAATATTATTAAAAAGCTTGGATTTCAATACTCAAAAATCATAACACTTTCTGAAGACGATGAAAATTTATTGTTGTTTGAAAAGATATTTTAAATGGCCTAGCTGAATTCAAGCCACAATTATGATTTTTCATCTGACTAGAAAATCATACATCATACATTCTCCATCTCTTATACACTCCATGTGTTCAGCCCTGTTTGTGCAAATTGATAAGGTCGGGTTATGCCGCCAAATTCCTTCAGTTTTTCTATTACGCTATAACGAGTATTTGCCGGGCAATAAAAAATCATAAATCCGCCACCACCGGCCCCACTTATCTTGCCACCTGTGGCTCCTGCTGTTTTAGCTCCTTCATATATTTCTTCCAGGCTTCTGTTGCTGATGTTGGCTGCCATCAACCTTTTTTGTTG
>JANMZN010000392.1:0-16502 GCA_031383285.1 Segetibacter sp. | reverse complement strand
AATCCGCTCTGTATAAACCCACTACATTAAACAACTCCTTGCGAATAAGCGTACAAGGATGGGGCAACGAATTAATAAAGAAAAATTTAAAGCTAAGTGATTTTGGAAACAGCACTTCTCTAGAATTGGAGACGTCAGACATTTTAATGTTCCCATAAATAATATCGGCATTTTTCCCTCCTCCCATCAGTTTTTCCAATGGATTTCCTTCAAGTAGTGTGTCTCCGCTATTCAAAAACAAAAGATAATCACCCGTCGACTTTACTATGCCTTTATTCATGGCATTGTATATACCATTATCTTTTTCAGCAATAGAATAACTAATCGAGCCCGAATATTTTTCAATTACCTGCTTACTTTCATCTGCTGATCCTCCATCTATAATGATATACTCAATTGGAGCATACCCTTGGTTAATAACAGATAAAATGGTTTGTTCTAAACCGACAGCATTATTAAGGTTAACTGTTACAATTGAAATCTTTGGGTTATTCATTTTTAACTTCAGTTTTTCTTTTCTGAATTCTATACAATGAATAATATGCAGAAGTTTGGTACCATGCCCAAAATGCAGAAAGGAAAAATCCGAGTATGCCATCTTTGTAACCTTTCAAAGTCCAAAACGATTTTTTGAATTCAAAATATGGCGCCATCAATAATGCTTTCAAAGTTGTTCTTACTCCAAGATTATATCTATCTATCCCTTCATTGATTAAATATCTTTTATGCTTTCGAAAAAACACTTTCCAACTGTTCATCCAATAATGATGCAAAACGTTGGTTTCATTTTTATTCAATTGGATATCCGTAGATATAAAACCAGTCTTTAATTTCCGACCATAATGAACTACTGGATCAAAAGAAAACCGATGCTTATTGACAAGGAAAAATTTTTGATTTCTGCCACCCCAAACTGTACCTTTTAGTTTTGTGTTTTTAAAATAAAACTGCCATGGAACTTTTATAGCACCAATGCCATTATTATCTTTTATTTCGTCAAGTTTTTGTAACACATCTTTTGCCAAAGTTTCGTCAACCACTTCATCCGGATCTATAAATATTACCCAATCATTTTTTGTAAAATGAACAACTTCAGTTTGGATCATTTCGCAACTGGGAACGGGTTTGCGATGATAGATATGATTTGCAAACTGCTCAGCTATTTTGATTGAATCATCACTTGAGCCCAAGTCAGTATAATGCACATCGTCGCAAAAACTGATAGATTTAAAGCACGCAGGCAATAGTTTTTCTTCATTGTAACCTACAATCATTACAGAAATTGGAAACTTGTCCACTTAATAAAACTTACAATTTTTGTTTTGCAATAATGATAAACTGATCCTGTAAAAAAGGAAGCTTCCTTGCTATTCTATACAACTTGCTTCGCGGATGTACTAGAGTACAATAGTTCAAAGCGTAGGTATAAAAACCAAATTTTTTAAATAATTTTTTTAATCCTGCCGGAGTGAAATGCCAAAAATGCTGATCAGGAACCCAAGCATACCATTTCACCTTCCTAAATCTTGGAAGCAATGCTTTATAGTTGGTTTGGGTAAGCATAATGCTACCATTGTTCTTTAGAATGCGCTTTAATTTTTCAATAAAAGAAAATGGATCTTCAATGTGTTCATACACATGAGACATCATAACCAAATTGAATTTTTTATCAACAACACCGTCATCAAAATAAGCATTCCTGACATTCAAACCTTTCTTTGCTGCCCTTGCAGCCGCCGTTGTGCTTGGTTCGATACCTTGTATATTATTAAATCCCAATTTCCTGATTTCATCTAATAGTATTCCTTCTCCACATCCAATTTCGAGTATATCTGCTTTGTTGTCAAAATGATCAGCAATCATTTTTGCCTGCATCCTTATCAACATTTGCCAATCAACATGAAGGTCCTGGATATAGGTTAACTTTTCAGCCTTCTCCTTATTCTCTCCGGAATGAAAATCCATGTTGACATAATCTGGCACAACCGGAGGCGGATTGGTGAAAGAGATTTTGCAATTATTGCATTCTAATATTTGAAAATCAGTAGCCTGAAGCACTAGGTTCAGTTTTACATTTCCGCATAACTTACAAGGACCGTAATCTGTCATAAATCTTTAATTTTTCTGGCCGGATTGCCTGCAAAAACAGTTTTCGCAGGTACGGACCTAGTAACCACAGCCCCTGCAGCAATGATGGCCTCGTCTCCTATTTCAACCCCTTTTAATATGGTCACATTTGATGCTATCCAAACATCCTTTCCTATAATTATTTCTTTGCTTAATGCTTCGTTTATACTTTTTTGATTTCTTCTTACAACTGCATCTATTGAGTGAAAATCACTATCATACAAATTTGAGTTAGCACCAACGCCACTGTAGTCGTCAATTATTATTTTTTTTGCTGCACAGATAGCCGCACCAGAAACACCCACAGCACCTATTTTTATTATTGCGCCAGGTGCAAGTGTAGCCAAAATAACAGGGTGGTTAACTCCAGCAATATTGTACTTAGAGCTTGAAACCAAAGTACATCCTTTCCCCAATACTATTTTTGAACCTTCAGCCTTCTTTATGATTGGAAGACCATCCAGTTTTACATAACCATACTTGGTTTCAACTCCATAATATACAAGGTATAAATAATCAAAAAGCCGCTTTGGTTTGGTAAACAAAAAAGCCCAAATGAGATGGACGTAAAAAGAAATGAACCTCAACAATCGAATTATTCTGTACATCATCTTTCAATAACATTCCACTCCAATGCAGGATAAATAATACCGGGATGATTGTTTTCATTTAAGATGGCATGAAAGTCAGAAATACCACTATCTATTGTAACCTTAAAGGCAACAACATTACCATTTGTACTCAACAAACCTTTTACACAATGAATAGAAAATTCGGGCCTCACTGCATACTCTCCTTCATTTAATAACCTTTTTGGAATCCTACAAACAATGCTGTATTCCCCTTTAGTGAAACTACTATGGTTAATAGTATCAATCTGTTGGGTTCTAAAAGCAACTTCATTATTCTTAATTAAATCAAAGCCGATTTTTACATAATCAATCGGCTCTTTCACCACGATGTTCATTTCTATCAAAACTTCTTCAGTTGACATGAAGCTATCTTTCACACTATGATTTTTATCCAGCACTCTTACAGTATCTAAAAAAATTAAATTTTTTCTATCACCAGGATTTGTCCATTCGCAGGTTAATTCTTCACTATACTTTTTTTCGTACTCGTTTATGATGGTTACGATTTGACCTTCACTTACCATTTTCCCATTCACCATCAACAAACCTCTAGTACACAACGATCTCAAGCTTGCAAGGTTATGACTAACGAACAAAACGGTACGCCCTTGCTTATTGCTCACATCCTGCATTTTGCCTAAGGCTTTTTTCTGAAACTCTACATCACCAACAGCAAGCACTTCATCAACAATTAAAATTTCAGGCTCCAAATGAGCGGCAACTGCAAATGCTAATCTTACATACATTCCGCTGCTATATCGTTTTACAGGCGTATCAATGTATCGTTCAACGCCTGCAAAATCAACAATCTGATCAAATTTCCGGAGAATTTCATGTTTGGTCATTCCAAGAATTGCCCCATTTAGAAAAATATTTTCTCTTCCACTTAACTCCGGGTGAAAACCTGTTCCAACCTCAAGCAAACTCGCTATTCTTCCTCTTATTTTTACGCTCCCTGTGGTTGGTGTTGTTGTTCGGCTTAATATTTTTAATAGTGTGCTTTTTCCAGCTCCATTCCTTCCAATTATTCCCAGAACCTCTCCCTGCGCTACCTCGAAATTAATATCCTTCAGTGCCCAAACATAGTCACTTGTGCTTTTGGTTGCTCGATCATTTTCCTCTCCTACCAACATAAAGGGATCTTCCTTGCCACGTATTTTGTACCAAAGTCTATTTACATCATGACTAAGTGTACCCGTACCAACAGAACCAAGCCGGTATTGCTTACTTAAATTCTCAACTTTAATAATAGTGCTCATTATTATTTATTCATTTCGCTACTTAAACAAATGTTTGTAACGGTTTATTGGCTTTTCAACATAATGCCAGGACAATGTAGAAACCAATGTAAGGACAATTAAATCAATTGAAAATTTGGGTATTAGGGCAGCATTATTGTATGTATCTACAATCTTAAAAACTAAATTGTATTTTAGCTTTAATGCTACCGCAAAAAAGACTTTTGTTAACCATGGGGTAATTAAGTGGTAGATGTATAAACCATAGCTTATCTGCCCCAAAAATATCATCTGCTTATTGTTTGCCATTTTGCCAACCCATCCAATATATCCTTTGTATGCATTGGCAATTATTGCTAAAAAAAAAATAGAATCAACTGTTCTGTGTAACTCAGAAAATCGATTAAATTTTGTCCATAAAAAAATCAACATCACTAAAAAAGAAACAATGCCAGCAATGTTGATTTTCTTTATTAATTGATTTACCTCACCATTTTTGATAAAGACAAAATAAGAAAACAATCCTCCTATACTAAAACAATCAAAGCAAGTTGGTGTGAGTACTTCGACAGTAACTTCATTCGTAAAAAATAACTTAGATAGCACTACACGGGACGCTATTCCAAATAGAATTGAAATGAATAAATATAATTTAACAAACCTCCATGGCAAAAACAAAATAAACCATGGCCAAATTAGATAGAACTGCTCCTCAACTGCCAGGCTCCAGAAGTGAGCCATAGGGTAATTGAAGTTTTGAGTGTTAAAATAAAGAAAATTAGAGGCATAACCAAAGAAGTACAACAGATTGTCTTTTAATCCCGAAACGTTTGCCCTATCAAAAAATAAAATAGCAAAAAGCGATAAATAATAAATGGGAAAGATGCGAAGTGATCGCCTTAGGATAAAATTCCTAATAACAACGCCTTTGCTAACAAAGTTAATTTCAGCATCCCTCCTTGATTCTAATAATATTTTTGTTATCAAAAATCCACTAAGTACAAAAAACATTTCAACTCCCCAAGAACCTAGTGGCAATATAAAACTGTGCGAATTGGGTACCCAGTGAAAAACAATAACCATAAAAACAGCTATTGTTCTAACACTATTTAATTGCTGATAATACAATATTTTTTTATAATAATGAATACTAAACAGTATCCATAAAACTCCTTTCAACCTTACTAAACAATATTAGCCCTACAAACAAAGTGATTAGAATAAAAACAGCACTATAACCTAAGCTTACAAAAGTAAAACTACCATGCCCAAAAACCGAATATCTGAATGCTTCTACTATTGGACTTAATGGATTCCATTGTACCCATGATGCATAACTTTTTCCTCTTAAAAATGAAACAGGATATGCTATAGGAGTAGCATACATTAATAATTGTACAGCGAACCCAATTAAAATATTGAAATCTCTGTACTTTGTTGTCAGAGATGAAATAATTATCCCTAAACCAAAACCAAATGCCGCCATCAATAATACCAATAATGGAATTAGAAGCCAAGTAAAGCTAAAATAAAGTGGGGCACCTTTGAAGAAAAAACATACCAATATCATTATGGCTAGTAGAAAGAACTGAATGCTAAATTTAACAATATTTGAGATGACTACCGATAAAGGGAGGACCAATCTTGGAAAATATACTTTTCCAAAAATACTTGCGTTGGAAACGAAGGTGTTTGATGTTGCATTCAAGCAATTAGCAAAATAATTCCAAATAGTTATCCCACTCATGTAAAACAAAAATTTTGGCTGAATATCATCAGTAGGAATATTTGCTATTTTTCCAAAAACCATCAAAAAAATAATTGTTGTAAAAATTGGTTGAACAAAATGCCATACAGGTCCAAGAATAGTTTGCTTAAATTGTGCGACAAAATCTCTTTTGACAAAAAGGACAAGAAGGTCTCTGTAATGCCAAATTTCGCTGATATTGATATCAAAAAGTCCAGCCTTTGGCAAAAGAACCATATCCCAATGTTCATTGTTTTCTAAATGGCGAGGTACGTCAGTATTTTCGGGTTTCACAGTATTTTTCTTAGTTAATTCTGGCTTATTAAGCTCTTATTTTTATCAATTCATTCAAACGCATCTTAAAGGAAGCGAAACCAAAATGAGCTAATACTAGTTCACTTTGGGGAATAAAATGCGCTTTATTATTCAAGACCTCCCGCAATCCAGAAGTGATTTCAATTTGACTACTTGGGTCAACCAATAGACCAAATTTTCCATTTGCAAGGGCATCAACCGAACCGTCCTTATTTCCAGCAATTACTGGTAGTCCAAAAAATAAAGCTTCAATAAATATGATACCAAATCCTTCTTTTTTACTCGGCATTATATAAATATCTGCAATAGAGAAATAAGCCGAAAGTTCTTCTTCTTGAATAAACCCTGAAAACTTTACAACGGTTTGCAAATCCATTTCTCTTATTAAATTGTCTAGCCACTTTTTCTCAGCAAGGTCATATTTTCCTCCTATAATATATTTAAGGTTAGGAAATAAAGGAATCAATTGTTGAATTGCTTTTAGAACCTTATCGTACCCTTTATCTCTATCATGAGCCGAAAGCCTACTTATTGTAAGTAGGATAATATCATTTTCACCAAAATCAAAGTCCTCTTTGATTTGTTTGTTCTTTTTGACATTTGAAATTGTACTTAAAAAAGGGTCAAGACAATTATTAATTACTATCAATTTTTCAGTAGGTATATCGTGCAATTCTATAATCTTATTCTTTGTAAAATTGCTCACACAAATAATCTTATCCACCTTTCTTAGAAAAAAACGCTTCCAAAAATTAAGTGGTCGCCAGATTTCAATTCCATGAGCATAGATGTACAACTGAACTTTTGGTGCAAACAATTTTGTTACTATGCCAACTACAAGTAGATTTACATGGCTTAATATAATTACATTACTTCTTAATCCATAATAAAAACTATTTAAAAAAAAAGAAACTTTATTCTTCCTAAAAGCTCTAAAAATAGAAATAGGAAAGTACTTTCCTTCAACATCTTTCTCCAAATCATGCATTGAAAAAATATTCAAAAAGCTATTATTCTCGACAGATATTTCAAAAAGCGCTTTGCCTATAATTCGCGATAACTTCTCTATTCCTCCTGTTAACGAAAAAACATTAAGCGTTAAAAATAAAGTTTTCTGACTTTTCATAACTGTTCTAAAACTTCCAATAACAAAAGCTACGACCTCCTCTTAAATAACCTTTTAAAAATACTTTTACTTTTCTTTTCCTTTTCTAAATAACCATAAGGAACACTATAATTAAATTTACTTCCATATCCGTATCCATATCCGTATCCATATCCATAGCCATAGCCATATCCATAATAACTATTATAGCCTTCCATTTTTACATCATTAACTAGCAGGCTAATATTTGTAAATGTTTTACTCATGTATAGCTCATCTATAAAAACCATTTGCTTTTTTGGTGTATATCTCTGCCTTACAACGTAAACAATACTATCAGCAAATCTACTCAATACCTTTGCATCGCTTACCAAACCTAATGGAGCCGAGTCGATGATTATTATATCAAATTGTGTCTTTAAATATTCAAAAAGTTTATCGATTTTTTCATCCAACAATAGTTCCGAAGGATTGGGGGGAATTGGACCAGCTGGTACTATATACAAATTACTTGTCGTGTTCACAATTACCGGAAGTTCTTCTTTGGTTGCGTCACCAATAATATAATTACTAATTCCTTTTCTGTCTAGTAGACCTAACGCCTTAGATATTTTAGGTTTCCTCAAATCAAGTTCAAGTATTACAGTTTTCTTATTCGCAACAGCCCAAACAGCACCTAGATTCATTGAGGTAAAGGTCTTTCCTTCTCCAGCCATTGAAGATGTAACAAGAACTACAGGACTAGATTTATTTGCAATAAAAAACTGGAGATTTGTCCTGGCTATTCTAAATTGTTCAGCAATAATACTTCTGTCCTTATCTCCAATAACTACTTCCCTATCCGCCATTTTATGATGTGAAATTTCACCAATTATAGGCATTGACGTAGCCCTGTTGACATCAGACCGTTCAATTATCTTATCATTCAACAAATCTCTCAAATAAATAAAGCCTATTGGAATTAATATACCAATAATAATTGCCATGCGAAAAGTCCCACTTCTATCAGGACTAATAGGCAGCCAATAGACTATCGCGGGGTCAACAGAATAAGAACTAGAAGTATTAGCAGCCATATTTATTGCAGACTCTTCCCTTTTTTGGAGCAAAAACAAATACAATTTCTCTTTTATTCCTTGTTGCCTGGCTATTTCTAATAATGCTCTCTCTTTTTCAGGAACAGACCTCACCTGACCTTTCAACATACTTAAATCTGCTGATAGTTTAACCCTGCTAGGTTCAATTGATTTCTTAATTGTTCTAATATTTTCTAAAATGCTTTGCCTTACTTTTTCAATTTTATTCTCAACATTTTTTACAATTGGATTGGCCGCGGGCATTGCCTTTATTTTCTCATCCCTCTCAAGCTGCAAATGATTATAATTAGATATTAACTCTGATAATGTCGGATCATCTATTCCTAATGATGAAGGTGCTATTATGTATTTCTTAGAAGGATTATTGATATATTCATTCTGAAATTCCAAGATTCCTAACTTAAGTCTTTGTCCCTTTAGCTGATTTTCAATTTCTACCAATTGAACATATTGAGAATTCCCCTGTTGTCTAATATCCAAAATTTCTTTTGACTGCCTATAATCTTGTAATTTTTGTTCAACCTTGCCAAGTTCAGATGTAAGGTAGAGTAACCTATTATCAATAAATTTAATTGTATTATCAATAACTCTATTCTTGTTTTCAACTGTTGAAACATTATATGATTTTACCAATTGATTTAAGATGTCAATTCCTTTCTGAGGAATTTCTGTTGTAATACTTATTTTCAATATACTTGTTTGATTGTTCAATTGTCTTATATACAATCCACTCGCCAAAGTTGATGCTGTTTGAAATGATGATTGGCGTTGGATAATATAACTATACTCGCTGTTTATAAGATTATAATTTTCAATTCCAATCTTAAAATCCCCAAACCAACCATGAATCAACTCTCCTGGCTTAAACCATATATTCGGAAAACCCTCAATTTTAAAATTCTTCTTCTCATTAAACTTAATTACAAGATAAAAGTTGGCATTGCTATCCTTTAAATAAATACTTTTAAAACTAATTACCCGATTATTATAAGTTTCCGTTTTCTTTAAATTTCCTTCTACCAAATACTGTGTATTAAGATTCAAATCTTTAACAACCTTCTCCATTAATGTAGCTGATTTCAAAATCTCTATTTCATTTGCAAGATTAATTTTTGATTTAAACATTACAATATCATCTAAAGCATCACCCCCTCCGCCTCCACCAGCACCACCTTTCGAAGTTTTATCATCCTTAATAATTAAACTAATTGATGAACTATAATAAGGAATTTGGTATCTCAAATAAATATATGCTACGGTGATGCTAATTCCCAATGTCAAAATAAACAGTGGTAAATATATGATATATTTAAATATAATTTCTTTCGGACTAAGCTTATACTTACTTCCCTTAGATGCAACAACAAGACTAATATCCTCTGACATCAAAACTTATTTTGAAATGTTTAAAACAATAAAAAACAGTGTGCTAACCAGGGAAATTACTGTAGTTATAATGGAAAGGCTTTTTATGAAAGCTTGTGAACTTTCAACTTTATCAACCAATGGCTCAACATAAACAATATCATTTTGGGCTAGGTTATAATACGGTGAATTGAACACTTGCCTAGATAAAATATCGACAACTCCAAATTCTCTAACTCCATTTTTCTCCCTAATAACTAAAATGTTTGACCTATTTGAATATTGTTTAAGATCACCTGCTAGGCCAATTGCCTCAATAATACTAAGTTTACCTTCAGGTATTTGAATAGTACCAGGCTTAGCAATTTCACCCAAAACTGTTACCTTAAAATTCAAAAACTGAACCGTTACCATAGGATCTGTAATAAACTTAGATAGTTCTTTGACTAAAATACTCTGTAGTTGCACCCTTGTTAATCCGGCTACGTCTTTTTCGCCTAATTGGGGTACTTGTATTTTACCATCCTTTTCCACTAAATATCCTCCTAATCCAGACGAAGGAGAACTATACAAATTGTACGGTGTTACAGATTCTGCATTCAATGCAGAAACTACAATACTAAGCCTGTCACCAACTTGTATTTTTGGCTCTTCATTTTGAACTAGAGAAACCAATAAACTGTCCTTATTTTGAAAATAAACGACACCGGCTAGTTTACTTTGGTTTTTACACCCATTAAGTACAATTACAAAAATAACAAATGAAACTAAATAAAATAATTTCCTATATGACCTCCTCATTATGATTAATTAAATATTAATTACAGCTTCGCCACCTCACCCACATAAGGTTAGAAAAAATAAGGCAATTAAAGCTTTGGTTTATTAAAGAGTAAAACCTTTCAAATAAAGAAATTATCTTACTAAATTTATTTCCTTACTAGTAAATTTCTAAAATACAAAGCCTATTCCTACTAAACGCAAATATAATTGTATGCCAACAATTATTATGCTGAACCTTCTGTATATATTCTATTCCAATTCAATGATCTTATACAAAAAAAGCAAAGAGCCAATTATTAAATATCTATTTCAACTGAATGAATCCAATTCAGAATTTATAATGCCAATTAGGATAATTATATATAAGAAATTAAATTATTCAAAAGGTGAAATCTAATGTATTTACTACTACCCTTAATTTCAAAGCCCCGCTCTAAATAGAACAGGGCTTTAAATTTATATTATCAACCAGAAATATTAATCTTCAACTTTCAACTTTCCTTTTTGCTTGGCCATCACTTCTTCTGCTACACTGTTTGGAGCTGGATTATAATGACTAAACTCCATTGTTGATGTAGCCCGACCAGATGACAATGAACGAAGTTGGGTAACATATCCAAACATTTCGCTAAGCGGAACTTTTGCTTTGATTACTTGAAGTCCTGCACGACTGTCCATTCCTTCTAGCATACCACGGCGACGGTTAAGATCTCCAGTTACATCTCCCATGTACTGATCTGGAGTTGTTACTTCAACTTTCATTATTGGCTCAAGAAGTACGGGCTTAGCCTTCCTTCCTGCTTCACGGAATGCTCCTCTTGCACATAGCTCAAAGCTCATTGCATCTGAGTCTACAGCGTGGAAACTACCATCATAAACACGAACTTTCATACTCTCAACAGGATATGCCGCCAAAACCCCAGTGTTCATTGATTGCTCAAATCCTTTTTGAATAGCAGGCACAAATTCACGAGGAATTGATCCACCAAAAATATCATTTACAAATTGGAAGGCACCTTTTCCTTCTTTTAGGAATTCTTCATCTGCAGGTCCAATTTCGAATTGTATATCTGCAAATTTACCGCGACCACCTGTTTGTTTCTTAAGCACTTCTCTATGATCAATCATTTTGGTAAATGCTTCCTTATAGGCTACCTGAGGGGCACCTTGGTTAATCTCTACCTTGAACTCACGACGCATACGGTCAACAATAATCTCTAAATGTAATTCTCCCATTCCACTAAGAATTGTTTGACCTGTTTCTTCGTCTGTTTTAACTCTTAATGTTGGATCTTCTTCTACTAATTTGGCTATAGCCATTCCCATTTTGTCAACGTCCACTTGAGTCTTTGGTTCAATAGCAACTGAGATAACTGGCTCAGGGAAAGTCATACTCTCTAATGCAACAGGAAACTTTTCATCGCATAGCGTGTCACCGGTTTTGATATCTTTAAATCCGACAGCAGCACCAATATCACCCGCTTCAATAAAGTCAACCGGGTTTTGTTTGTTGGCATGCATTTGCATAATCCTACTTATCCTTTCATTCTTACCTGTACGAACGTTCAATACGTAAGAACCTGATTCCAATCTACCTGAATATGCCCGGAAAAACGCCAATCTTCCAACAAATGGATCGGTCATAATTTTAAATGCTAATGCAGCAAATGGACCCTTTGGATCTGCATTTCTTAGAACTTCTTCGCCTGTATCAGGATTAATTCCTTTTACAGCCTCAATATCCAACGGTCCTGGTAAATATCTTACAACTGCATCAAGTGCAGTTTGCACACCTTTATTCTTAAATGATGATCCGCACATCATTGGAATAATACTAAGGTCAATTGTAGCCTTACGTATAGCCTCATGAACTTCTGCTTCAGTAATTGTGTTTGGATCATCAAAGAATTTTTCTAATAATTTGTCATCGTACTCTGCTACAGCTTCAATCAATTCTTGGCGGTATTGATCTACTTCTTCCTGCATATCAGCTGGAATTGGCACTTCCTTAAAAGTCATTCCACGAGATTCTTCATCCCATATTATTCCTTTCATGGTAATTAAATCTACCACCCCTTTAAAGTTATCTTCAGCACCTATAGGCAATTGAAGTGGAACAGCTTTTGCTCCCAACATTTCTCGAACTTGCTTAACTACATTTAAAAAGTCAGCACCGCTACGATCCATTTTGTTAACAAAACCAATTCTAGGCACTTTATAACGATTGGCTTGGCGCCAAACAGTTTCTGATTGTGGTTCTACACCTGATACAGCACAAAACAATGCCAATAAACCATCCAAAACACGTAGGGAACGCTCAACTTCTACAGTGAAGTCAACGTGACCAGGTGTGTCAATAATGTTGAATTTGTAAAGTTTGGTATTATCATTTTTTACACCTTGCGTAGTTGGAAAATTCCAAAAACAAGTAGTTGCAGCTGAGGTAATTGTAATACCTCTCTCTTGCTCTTGTGCCATCCAGTCCATTGTTGCAGCACCGTCATGTACTTCACCAATTTTATGGTTAACACCAGTGTAATACAGAATTCTCTCTGTAGTTGTTGTTTTACCGGCATCAATGTGCGCAGCAATACCGAAGTTCCGTTGAAATCTTAAGTCGCCCATGACTTGCTTATTTGTATATGTTAATGACTAAATAATAATGTGAAACTCTTTGAAAATAACCTTGAAGCTTTCGCTTTTCATTATAATTAAAGGCCTCTTCTAAAAAAAGCTAAGCATCTGCAGAAGCAATACAGAAGCAGCTTCCAAAATAAACCAAACGAATAAGGTCAAATTTGGAGGCGCAAAGGTAAGGGAATTATGAATAGAAATGAAAGGTTGAGCAATTATTAAATAGAGTTGACTTTTGTTAAAGGTGTCCTTTATTAAATCAAAAAAAGTTACCTAATAAAAAAATCTCCGGATAAACCGGAGATTTTTTTATTAATATTATTAAATCATTAATAACGAGTAACCTTAATCTCTGTTCTTCTGTTCTTTTGTCTTCCTTCAGGGTTGTCTTTATTCTTGATGGTATTAGGAGCTATAGGTTGAGACTCTCCATACCCCTTCCATTGCATTCTTGATGCATCAATTCCTTTACTCACTACGTAATCAACAAATGCTTTTGCTCTGGCTTCAGAAAGTTTCTGATTGTACTCTTCGCCGGCAATGTTATCTGTATGTCCTCCAACTTCAATCGCCATGTTTGGATATCTTTCCATCAATCCTACAACACTATCAAGTACTGGGAAAGATTCCGGTCTTAATGTGGCTTTGTCATAATCAAAATAAATATTTGGGATTACAGCAGGTTTGTCTTCAACAGGCTCAAACGGTTTTTGTGGTGGCTCCAGACAAACTGATATGTTAATCAAAGTATCAGTAGGGGCTATTTTTGAAAGATCTACAGATTTTGGTGTATACCCTTCATGCTCAGCTAAAACCTTTATTTGCTGTTCCTGATCAATAGATATCAAATAACGACCAAAAGCATCAGTAGTTCCTGATGTAATTGGAGCCTCTGTATCAGGATCTGATGCAGTAATAGTAACATCTGCCATAGGAGCAGCAGTTAAACAATCAATGATTTTACCAGAAATATTTCTTCGTGGGCGAATTTTATTAGCAGAGAATAATTCAAGGCAACAATCGGAACCTCTGTCTGAGCTAAAATAAATAGTGTCTAATAGATGCTTACTTCCAGCACTAGCCATGTAAATATCATCCTTAACAGAATTTATTGGGCTGCCAAGGTTTATGGCTTCCTCCCAAGAGCTACCTGATCCTTTAGCTTGAAAGAAATCAAATCCACCCATACCAACTCTGCCATTTGTAGAAAAAACCAATGCCTGAGCAGGCGCAAAATAGAAAGGAGCCACATCATCATCCGCAGTGTTTACTATTCCCCCAAGATTGTTCGATTGTCCAAGGTTACCATCAGCATCGAGTGCAGCTACGTACAAATCCATTTTACCAAAACCTCCGGGCTTGTCAGATGCATAATACAAAAATTGCCCGTCAGGAGAAACAAATGGTTGTTGTGAGCTATATCCATCTGCATTCACTGACCCTTGAAGCAAAACAGGCTCGCTCCAACTTTCACCTTTCTTAACACTCATAAAAATAGCAGCCAATTTTCTACTTTCGCCAATTAGCCATTTGGTCACAAACATTTTTTGACCATCCGGGCTAAAACTTGGTCGCTCCAAATGCTCATCATTACCTTGCGGAATATTTACCTTGGTTATACTTCCTCCATCAGATAACCCTGTCTCGTAAATCTTGTTAACATAAGGATTTTTTCCTGTGGCGTTATCATCTATTCTGGTAGAATTAAAATAAAGGCTTTTCCCAACTACAACAGGAGCTGAATTTGCACCAGAAGTATTTAAACCCATTTTGTTTACAGTATAAAGATTAAGGTCAGTTCTTTCTAACTGGGCTTTTCTAAATTGAAGATTTTTCAATTCTTTTTCAGCATCCCCTTTATACGCATCATTAGTAGCGTATTCAGTTAAAAAAGTATTGAATTCGGCCTCAGCTTCTTCAAATTTAGAATTGGCTCTTAAAGTTTTTGCATACCAATATCTCGCCAAGGGATAAAATCCATTAAATGTCATAGCCTCTTTATAAAATGGCTCGGCTTTTACCGGATTGTTTAGCATCCGATAACTTTCACCACTCCTATAGATCACTTCATTTCGATTAGTCGTTTTAGCCTTCTGTCCTTTAGATCCTGATGCTACAGCATACGGATCAAACGCTTCCTTTTTTGAAGATGCATTTCCATTAAGAAATTTTTCATAATATAAAGCAGCTGAATAGTAATCACCTTTACGAAAATAGTCATCTGCAGCCTTCACATAGTTGTATGTAAATTGAGCACCCGATGACAAGCTATTGGCGATAATAGTTGCTACAAAAGCAATTCGAAGTAAGTAAGGAAGTAAGGTTTTCATTATAGAAAAGTAAATGAACAAATAATTTTGGATTATAATCTTGGACAGATAAAGTGCTCTTCTGGAGTTTTCACGGTTTTTCTTCCAATAAATGTCAATGAAATTTCAAAGCTACTAGCACCATTGATCAACCTTCCCAAATCGGAAGTATTGATATCGTAGCTAGCTCCGAAAATAATATTCTTGTGATTAAAACCTACGTAAGGTGAAATGGCATCTTCAAAACGGTAATTAGCACCAAACAACAAATCTGTAGTTTCACTTGCTTTTAGTTGGGCATAAGCACCAGCCATTTTTTCTGTTGCATTTCCTTGCCTCATATAAAGAATATTAGGGGTTATACTCAACATATCGTTTACGGAAATTTTCACCCCAGCATGGCCTGTAAACCGCATTGGTAATTTTTCTTTTTTACTAGAAGTACTAGTAAATTTGTCTTCGGGCTGGGTAAGATGAGAAGCAGAAAACCCAACAAACAAGTTAGCCTTTTTTCCTGGTTCTGCATCAAAATAAAGCAAACCTGCTCCTGCATCAAAACTAAGAGATTTATTAACTGACAATGCCTCAGGTTGTACATTAGGATTGTACCCTGTAATCGGATTCCATTGGTTACCTGTGGTAAACTTCGTCTGATCAAATCTGCGATTAATTAGACCCGCCTGCATTCCGAAAACTAATCGTTGATTTCCGTTAACTCCAAACTTGACTCCAGTGTAAGAAGCCGATCCATAAGCAGTTAAATAATTATATCCGCCATTTCCAGCGGTTTGATTTAAAATACTTACTCCGAAGTTAATATTTTTATTTGTCGTGATTTCCACCGACGCTCCAGGGGTAGAAAATGGAGATGAAACTGACCCCCACTGACTCCTGTAAATACCTGAAACACGGTAATCACCATCAAAAATTCCAGTAAGTGCCGGATTTAGGTACGAAGGATAAACGTAGTATTGAGAGAAATGAGGGTCAACTTGTGCCGACACTCCCTTTACTATTGTCATCGTAAGGCAGAGTAATACTACTCTAGTTAAAAATTTCATCGGATTAAAACTTTGATGTTATATGCATTAACGATTCTTGTGCAAATATTATTTTAAAATTACGACATAACCCGTAATTGGTTTTGTTT
>JANMZN010000262.1:0-22383 GCA_031383285.1 Segetibacter sp. | reverse complement strand
CGCTTAATCCGCAAGAGCTATATTTTTTGGTAGTGATGGGCGAAACAGAAATTTATACCAGTAGTTACCTCAAAGTATATGACAGGATTTTTCAACGCTTGAAAAACCCCAACAGTGATACACTATTGCTAAGCGTAAATTTTGATCACTTCAAAAAGTTTATCAAGATGGCAGCAAATTATAATAAGCTGGATGACTTTTTAAAGCGAATGAATAAAGGCAATGCAGAAATAGTAATGCGGGCATTTGCAAGTGGCTTGGATAAAACTGGTAATTTGGAAGACGCAGTTGATGTGGCTGATAGTTATGCAAGTATTTCAGATAAAAATATGCAAAAACTAATTCTGGACGAGATACAATCAAATCTAGAAAAGCAAACAAATCTGGACAACAAAAGAGGGATCGCTATCTACGATTTACTCAATAATATTTTCCAAAGTCTTGATACTACTAAAAAAATTGACCTTGAAAAGAAGTTTGGAATACCGCCTATTTTTTCTGTGAGCAACAGCAGCTTAGTAGATACCTCCGGGAGAATAATTATCCAGCAATTCTTTTATGGCGATAAAGATGGCGAGTTTATTTTCAAGTCATTTGTTGCAGCTTATACCAATGCAAACTGGAAAATTGTAGCTAAACCGGAATGGATAGAAGTAACGTCTACAAAAGGTACGCCTATTACTATTTATGCAAACAGACCACTAGATGAATTGCTTGGATTAGATGAACAGGCACAGGCAAATCTGAGTATTTATTTAAGAGATATAGAAGCCTATCCCACTTTTGTAATCCATCGGGGACATAGTTATCATGTGTCTTCTACTATTGACCAACTTTACTATTCTACACGTATTGTGCTATTGGGTAGTTGTGGCGGATTTCAGAATGTCAACAGGGTGTTGTCTATCTGTCCATATGCACACATCATAGCAAGTAAGCAGGTAGGAAGCGGAACTGTTAATTCTCCAATGATCCAATACATGACAGAGACTTTGCGAAATGGAAAGGAATTGAATTGGCCAAAAATGTGGAAGGAACTAAGCGTTCAATTGAAAAATGTAAATCTTTTCGAGGACTATATCCCGCCATATAAAAACCTGGGTGCTTTGTTTATTATGGCATTTAACCGGGTAATGGATCTTTAATTAAATGAGTGGATTGCTTTTGCATTCCTTTGGGTTCTAAATACTACTAAAACTTATGCCTGATCAGGTAAAGAAAAAAATATTTGACTTTGCATTATTAGGCAGGGTATTTCAATTTGTGAAGCCTTTCAAAAAAGTGCTCATAACCAGTATTGTGTTGTCCATCCTGCTGGCTTTGTTTGCACCTGTCAGGCCATATCTCATCAATCTTACCATAGATGCTGCTACCGGAAAAACTATCCATTATCCGGTTTGGCTTAAGGTGTTTTTTGTAAACACAGATCTGTCAGATGCAACAAGGTTTATCATAAATGTGACCATCTTTCAGATTGTCTTTTTGTTTATTGAAACAACATTCCGATTTACCTTTTCTTTTTTCACTTCCTGGCTCGGACAGAGTGTGGTAAAGGACATAAGGGTGGCTGTTTATAAAAAAGTAATGAACCTCAATTTGTCGCAGTTCGACAAGACGCCCATTGGTACACTCACCACCCGAACCATAAATGATATAGAGAGCATCAATGATATTTTTTCTGATGGTTTAATTCCTATTATTTCTGATCTGCTTACCATTGTTTTTACATTGGTTGTTATGTTTTATATGGATTGGCAACTTACGTTGATCAGCCTCATTCCTTTTCCTATACTCATATTTGCTACTTATTATTTTAAAGAAAGTGTAAATAAATCTTTTACTAAAGTTCGCAATGCCGTTGCTGCGCTCAATGCTTTTGTGCAAGAGCACATTACAGGTATGCAAATCGTACAGGCATTTGCTGCTGAAGACAGAGAGTTTAACAAGTTTAAAAAGATCAACAAGGATCATCGGAATGCCAATATCAAAGCCATTTTTGCCTATTCGGTTTTCTTTCCGGTAGTAGAAGTTGTTTTGGCAATGAGTATGGGATTTTTAGTATGGTGGATAGCAGGTAAGCAATTGGATGCAGGATTGTTGGTGGCTTTCATACTTTTCCTCAATCAAATTTTTAGGCCGTTGCGGGTGATAGCCGACAAGTTTAATGTGATACAAATGGGAATGGTAGCGAGTGAAAGGGTTTTTAAAGTATTGGACAATGCTGATGTAGCAAACAATGAAAGCACCTATTCGCCTGCAAAAATAAATGGCAAAGTTTCATTTGATCATGTGTGGTTTGCATACAATTCAGATGAGTATGTTTTAAAAGATATTTCATTTACAGTAAATCCGGGTGAAACCATCGCATTGGTTGGCCATACCGGAAGTGGCAAAACATCTATAATCAGCCTGATCAATCGATTGTATCACACCAATAAGGGAGCCATTAAGTTGGATGATGTAGCAATTGACAAGTATGAGTTGGCAAGTTTGCGTAGCAGTATTGGCGTGGTTTTGCAGGATGTATTTTTGTTTTCAGGAACCATTTTAGAAAATGTGACCCTACGGAATGCATCTATTAGCAGGCAGCAGGTAGTTGATGCCGCCAAGATGATTGGCGTACACGATTTCATAATGACATTACCCGGCAATTATGATTACAATGTCATGGAACGGGGAAGTACATTAAGCGTAGGTCAGCGGCAATTGCTAAGTTTCATCAGGGCTTTGTTGTACAATCCTTCTATTCTCATTTTGGACGAAGCCACCTCTTCCATAGATTCTGAAAGTGAAGCATTGATTCAACATTCGATTGATACGCTTATCTCGGGAAGAACATCCATTGTTATTGCCCATCGTTTATCAACTATAAGAAAAGCCAATAAAATAATTGTACTAGAAAAGGGCGAGTTGAAGGAAATGGGAACCCACGAAGAACTGTTGGCTAAAGGTGGATTTTATGCTAAATTGCATGCAATGCAGTTTGACAAGCAGCAAAAAATGATGGTCTGATGAGTGATGAAAATAAAAATATTGAACAAGAACCAAAGCCTGATTATGAAAAGGCAGAAATGGATCAACTAAGGGCAGCATTAAAGAGAACTCATAAAGAAAGGTTTCTTATGGCCACAACTCTCTACAAAGTACAAAAGACTTTAAATAAGGCAAAAATTACCAGAATGCCTTATGTTCTTCCTGAAAAATAGATTTTATGGATGTTTTTGATGAAGAGATTATAAAATTTTGGAGATGTCTTTCCGAGGCCGATGTCCGATATATAATGGTTGGAGACTATGCTTCAAATTTAAATGGTTATAAAACTTTTACCGAAGTGTTGGGTATTTGGATTGAGGATACCGCTGAAAACAGGAATAATATTCGAATAGCCTTTAATTCATGTAAAATGGGAGATTATCATATGCTTGCTACCATGCAAATCATTCCCGGATGGACAAATTTTAAGTTGAATAATGGGTTAAAGTTGGATTTGATGCTCGATGTAAAAGGGTTGGAGGGATTTACTTTTCAGGAATGTCTTGGTCAGGCAAATAAGGCAGAAATCGATGGAATTATTGTTCCATTTCTTCATATCAATCATTTGATTGCATCTAAGAAAGCGGCCAACCGGCCCAAGGACCAAATAGATGTGATCTATTTGGAAAAAATTAAGCAATTACTTGAGGAGCAAGAGTCGCAGAAATAAAATTAATCTCATTTTCCTTTTTGTCTTCACGCCTCAACCCTTATCTTTGCGCAAAATTTGAGGACAGGCATGACAATTAAAAGCATCAAACCTTTACTGGTAGCGGTTTTCAGCTTCTTTTTACTTACTTCTTCTACTTTGTGTTTAGCCAACGAAGGCGGGCATGAAGAGGAGAAAAAAGGTTTATTTGATGCTAATGAGGTTATTTTCGAACACGTTCTTGATGCCTATCAATTTCATTTTCTCACTTACAAAGGTTCAAATGGCGAAGAACACCATGTTGCCATTCCTTTACCGGTTCTTTTATACTCTCCTCAGCGTGGTTTTGATGCATTTATGTCATCTAATTTTCATCATGGACACGAAGCTTACAAAGGGTACAAAGCTGCAGGCAACAAAATAAACCCGGTAAATGAACTCGGAGAAATTGATGCTTCTGTTAAAGTGTACGATTTTTCCCTTACTAGAAATGTTGTACAAATGTTGTTGGCTTTGTTATTATTGGTTGTTTTAATGATAAAAATAGCCGGAAAATATGCCCAAGGCATTGGTAAAACATCTGCTCCAACAGGTTTTCAAAATGCAGTGGAGCCGGTTATCACTTTTATCAGAGATGAAGTAGCCAAAACAAATCTTGGTCACAAATACGAGAAATACCTTCCTTATTTGCTTACTGTTTTCTTTTTTATATTGATTAATAACATTGTCGGATTGGTTCCGGGTACAGCAAACGTTACGGGTAACATCGCATTTACGGCTGTATTGGGTGTTATTTCATTTGTGGTCATTACCCTAAGTGGCAACAAGCATTATTGGGGTCACATTGTTAATCCTCCTGTACCATTTGGTATTAAATTTATCATGGTGCCGGTAGAAATTCTTGGCATATTTACTAAGCCTTTCGCATTGATCATACGTTTGTTTGCCAATATGTTGGCAGGTCACATTATCATCATTTGTTTGGTGTCGTTGATTTTCATTTTTGGCGGATTGAATAAAGGAATTGGATGGGGTTTTTCTCCGGTTTCAATTGCCTTTGCAGTATTCATTTATTTAATAGAGGTCCTGGTTGCATTCATCCAGGCTTTTATTTTCACTAACCTGACAGCGGTATTTATCAGTCAGGCTATTGAAGAAACACATCACGACGATGGACATGGTCATGAAGATTCGGCTCATTAATCATGTATCGTGATGACAAAAAAGTAGTTTTTTTAACCATTATAAAACGGTAATTATGGATTTATTAGTATTATTAAGCACAACTCCATGGGCGAATGCCGGAGGAGCTATTGGAGCAGGTCTTGCAGCGATTGGTGCCGGTATCGGTATCGGTCAAATTGGTAAAGGTGCGGTAGAAGCTATCGCTCGCCAACCAGAAGCTGTGAATGACATCCGCGCCAACATGATCCTTACAGCAGCCTTCGTAGAGGGTGTTGCCTTGTTTGCGGTAATCGCAGGTATCCTTGCGATGTTCGTATAGGTGCAAACTATTTACTGCATCTTAAGCACAGGGCGGCGGATGCAGTATTTTTTAAAACTTATTTGTAACAGACTATAATATTTTTCTATGGATTTGTTGATACCATCGTTTGGATTGATATTCTGGACATTATTGGCCTTCCTGATCGTGTTTTTCATTTTGAAAAAATTTGCCTGGAAGCCCATATTGAATTCTTTAAAAGAGCGTGAGTTGGGAATAGCATCAGCTATCGCTTCTGCTGAAAGTATCAAGGCTGAAATGGCCACTATGAAAAGTGAGAACGAAGCCATTTTAAACCAAGCTAGGGAAGAGCGTAGCCGCATGATAAAAGAGGCAAAAGAAACCTCCGATAAAATGATCAGCGAAGCAAAAGAAAAAGCAAGAACTGAGTATGACAGAATTTTGGCTGATGCCCAATCTGCTATTTTGCAACATAAAAATGCAGCTTTGATTGAAGTTAAAAATCAAGTAGGCAAGTTGGTGATTGAAGTGAGCGAAAAAGTACTTCGTCGCGAATTAACTAATAAAGCCGATCAGGAAGGGTATATCAAGAATCTTGCTGAAGGTGTTAGATTGAATTAATAATTAAAAATTAAAATCGGAACTTTTCTTTTGTGTTTTCACAAGTTAAGTTCTTGATCTCACTTGTTTATATGCAAAATCCACGATTAGCTGGCAGGTACGCAAAAAGTTTGATAGACATTTCAGTTGAGCAAAATCAATTGGATGTTGTGCATGGCGATGTGAAATATTTGCAAGCAGTATGTAAGAATAGCAGAGAGTTTGTTAGCGTAATGCAAAGCCCTGTTATAACTGCTGATAAAAAGGAACAAATATTGATTGCAGTTGCTAAAGGAAAAGTTTCAGAACTTACGATGTCTTTTCTAGGTCTTTTGGTAAGGAAGAACAGAGAGTTTTTTCTCGTAGATATTATCAATGCAATTATAGAGCAATACAATGCAATAAAAGGCATTCACCGTGTAAAATTGACGACTGCCGTAGCAATTGGAGACGACGTGAAGAATACGTTTATTAGCAAAATCAAGAAAGAAACATCTTTTGCTCAAATCGAATTGGAGACTGTAGTAAAAGAAGATATAATTGGTGGTTTCGTTTTGGAGTTTAATAATAATCTAGTAGATGCTAGTGTTGCCCGTGATTTGAGAGATGTGAAAAAGCAGTTTGATCAAAACATTTATGTACCGCAATTGAGGTAATTGATTTGGGTTGTAGGTTGATGGGTTTCAAATAATAATTTAAGTAGATAAAAATATTTTCTAAACATATCCCGATTATTGAGGGAGAAAAAAAGTACAAGTATGGTTGACATTAAGCCAGATGAAATTTCAGCGATATTAAGGCAACAACTAGGCAATTTTAATGCTGCTGCTGACCTTGAAGAAGTTGGAACTGTATTACAGGTGGGCGATGGTATTGCCCGTATTTATGGTTTGAATAATGTACGCAGTGGTGAATTGGTGGAGTTTGAAAATGGCGTAAAAGCTATTGCATTGAACCTTGAGGAAGACAACGTAGGTGTGGTATTGATGGGTGAACAAACTTCTATCAAAGAAGGTTCAACTGTACGTAGAACACGCCAGATTGCCTCAATTAAAGTAGGTAATGGAATGGCCGGTCGTGTTATCAATATGCTTGGAGAACCCATTGATGGTAAAGGACCCATTACCGGTGATTTGTATGAAATGCCTTTGGAGCGTAAAGCACCGGGTGTAATCTTTAGAGAACCGGTAAAAGAACCATTACAAACTGGGGTAAAGGCAATTGATGCTATGATACCTATTGGTCGTGGTCAGCGTGAATTGGTCATTGGTGATCGTCAGACAGGAAAGTCTGCCATATGTATTGATACCATCATCAATCAAAAAGAGTTTCATGCAGCAGGTAAAACTGTTTACTGTATATATGTAGCAATTGGTCAGAAAGCATCTACCATAGCGCAGGTAATGAAAACATTGGAAGAAAATGGAGCGATGGCTTATACGACCATTGTTGCTGCTTCTGCAAGTGATCCTGCTCCTCAACAGTTCTACGCACCATTTGCCGGTGCTGCTTTGGGTGAGTTCTTCCGCGATACAGGTCGTCCGGCTTTGATTATCTATGATGATCTTTCTAAGCAGGCGGTGGCTTATCGTGAGGTTTCCTTGTTGCTAAGAAGGCCACCGGGACGTGAGGCTTATCCGGGCGATGTATTCTATCTGCACAGTCGTTTTTTGGAAAGAGCTGCAAAGGTGATTTCTAAAGATGAGATTGCTGCTAAAATGAATGATTTGCCAGAAAGCATTCGTCACCTTGTTAAGGGTGGGGGTTCTTTAACTGCATTACCTATAATCGAAACACAAGCCGGTGACGTATCTGCATATATCCCTACAAACGTTATCTCTATTACAGATGGACAAATATTTTTGGAAGGTAACTTGTTCAATGCGGGTATTCGTCCGGCTATCAACGTAGGTATTTCTGTAAGCCGCGTAGGTGGTAATGCACAAATTAAATCGATGAAGAAAGTGGCTGGAACACTTAAACTTGACCAGGCACTTTACCGAGAGATGGAAGCTTTCTCTAAGTTTGGTGGTGATTTGGATCCTGCAACTAAAGCGGTATTGGACAAAGGAGCAAGAAACGTGGAAATTTTGAAGCAATTGCAATATTCTCCAATGACGGTTGAAAAGCAAGTAGCTATTATCTATCTTGGAACACAAGGATTATTGACTCAAGTACCGGTAAAAAGAATTAAGGAATTTGAAGAACATTTCTTAATAGAGATGGACAACAAATATCCAAACCTATTGGTAGAATTTAAGAAAGGCAACTTGCCTGAAGAAGGTTTGAAACAAATGGTAGAATTAGCTAAAAGTTTAATGGCGGCTTATAAGTAATTGTATATAATATATTTGATGATAAAAAGCGGCTCCAATTTGGAGCCGCTTTTGTATTTATTATACATGTATAGTGCAACATATCAATTGTTCCGATCAGCACCTTAAGAATAGTCATCGGAATTAAATTAATTTCAAAGCATCATCATCTAAAAAATAATTTGGTTTATAAAATAAACTAGTCTACGTTTGCATTCTCAATTTTATTATGATGAAGCATATTGTTTTATTTGCCTTAATGATACTGATGGTTAGATCGGCTTTTTCTCAAGTAATAATATCGGGTTCGGTAAAGGACGGAAAGGGAAATCCTGTTGCGGGTGCAAGTATTTCTATTAAAGATTCATATGATGGCACCACAACTGACTCGCTTGGAAAATTTTCATTTGCATCAACAGAAAAAGGCGAACGATTTTTAATAGCAAGCAGTATAGGATATATTGTAGTTGAAAAAAATATCCTGCTAGCTGATAAACCTGTCATGCTTGCCTTTGTTTTTAAAGAGAAATTAGACGAGTTAAAGGCAGTAATGGTAACTGCAGGAACGTTTGAAGCAGGCGATAAGAAGCGAGCAGCAACAGTATTGAATACATTGGATGTATTGACAACAGGGGGAGCGAATGCAGATATTAGTTCGGTTGTAAAAACACTTCCAGGAGCACAACAGATAGGCGAGGTAGAAGGTTTGTTTGTACGTGGCGGGGCAGGTTATGAAACCAAGCAGTTTATTGATGGTACTATGGTCAATAACCCTTTTTTTAGTGGTGTACCTGACATTGCACAACGCGGAAGGTTTTCTCCATTCTTGTTTAAAGGAACCGTTTTTAGTACCGGTGGATATTCGGCTTTGTATGGTCAGGCACTTTCATCCGCACTTATATTAGAGTCAATTGACTTGCCGGAACGCACTGCTGCAAATGCTTCTATTTCTCCCATTTTTGCTGGAGCGGGTTATCAACAATTAGCAAAGGACAAAAAAAGTAGTTGGGGTATAAATTATGGCTACACCAATCTTTTAATTTATTTTCAGATTGTAAAACAATCACCGGATTATTTCAAAGTTCCTCAGTTTCACAATGCTGAATTCAATTATAGATTAAAAACGAAAAGAGGGGGTTTTGTAAAGTACTATACCACTTTTTCGACCAATAGTTTGGGTTTAAGAAGAAGGGATATCGACAGTCTTTATCTAAAGAATGCATTCGGATTAGACAACATAAATTGGTACAATAACTTAAGCTATAAAGAAAGCATTGGCAAAGGTTGGAAAGTAAATGCGGGTGCAAGCTTTAGTACCAACAATGATGATATTTTGGGTCAGGTTCAGGATCAATTGAATAAGCAAAAGAGATTTCCATCGGCACAGTGGATGGATAATAAGAACTTCGTTATAAAAAGCCGGCAGGAACTCTCGCAAATAAGGGCTGTATTTGAAAAAAAGTTACCTGGAATTAGTACCGTTAGAATAGGAAGTGAGTATATGTTTGGGTACAACAAGAGCGATTACAATAATTATGTTGCAATTCTGAAAGATCATTATACTGCTGCATTTGCTGAAACAGATATTTATGTTACCAACGACATCGCCGCAAAGATTGGCGGAAGATTAGAGCATTCGTCTATTATTAATAAAGCTAACATTGCTCCAAGATTGTCTATGGCATACAAGACTGGAAAAGATGCACAAGTTTCAGTGGCCTATGGAATATTTTATCAGAAACCTGAAAACTTACAACTTATTGGCTCTACACAATTAGGATATACAAAAGCCATCCATTATATAGCTAATTACCAAAAAATGAATGCTTCCTATACTTTCAGAATAGAGGCATTCTACAAGAAATATGAAGATCTGGTCAAAACATTTCCGGTGCTGAATAATAGTGGTTTTGGCTTTGCAAAAGGAATAGAATTGTTTTGGAGAGACAAAAAAACAGTTAAGAATTTAGACTATTGGATTAGTTATTCTTACCTGGATACCAAGAGAGATTACTTAAATTATCCTAACCGGTTGCAACCCAATTTTGCGGCTAATCATACTGCATCTTTGGTTACCAAAAGGTGGGTTACCAAATGGAGTACAGGTTTCAACTTTACTTACTCTTTTGCTTCAGGAAGACCTTTTTACAATTTCCAGCAGAACAATTCAACTGGAAAATTTCAGATCGCTGACCAGGGAAAAACAAAACAATTTCATACACTCGGCTTTAGTTTAAATTATGTAAGGCAGGTTAAAACCACCAACGCAGTACTTGTTGCTTCTGTAACTAATTTATTAAACAGAGATAACATTTTTGGATACAATTATTCTTATAGCGGACAATACAAAGAGGCGATAAGACCCCCGGCAAATCAGTTCTTTTTTGTTGGATTGTTTTTGAGTTGGGGTATTGATAGGACACAAGATGCTATTAATAATAACCTGTAAGAGTTATGAATGTAGTTTTAAACACAATGGATTAGGAAAGCGCTTAAGTGAAATCGGGATTGATATCAATCAAAATAAGTTAGAAAAAAAGAAATAATTTTATATACATTAAAACAACAACTATGGAATCGTCACAATTATCTGATACACCAACTATCAGCAAAGAGCAAAAGGAAGACTTGCTATGGCGAATGGCAAAGAAGAGAGCATCCTTTAAAAGGAGTTTCATTTCGTATTTGGCAGTGAATACTTTTTTGGTTGCTATCTGGTTTTTAACTTCCGGAGAAGAATCGTATTTCTGGCCGATATGGCCAATACTAGGATGGGGATTTGGAATGGCAATGCAATATGTTGATGCCTACCATACCGATAAAATTTTCTCAGCTGAGAAGGAATTTCAAAAACTTAAAAACAAACAACAATAAAAACAAACAACATGAAAAAGTCATTATTTACAATTGCATTGGTTGCGATCAGCTTTTTATCATTTTCACAGAGTGAAAAATTTCAGAAAGCAATGGAACAAAACATTACTCAATTTGATGCAGCTAAAACTGCAGCTGATTTCTTGTCAGTAGGTTCAAATTTTGAGCGAATAGCTGAAGCTGAGAAAAATCAGTGGCTTCCCTATTATTATGCAGCGCTCTCCAATATTCTTATAGGATTTACGGATGAGAAAAGTGACAAGGACGAAATTGGCAATAAAGCAGACGAGCTGATTGCAAAAGCGGAAACACTTGAACCAAAAAATTCAGAGATTGTTTTATTAAGAGGAATGTCTGCCACCTTGCATATGATGGTAGATCCAATGGGTAGATGGCAACAGTACGGTATGATGCAAAGAGAAGCAATGGAAACAGCAAAGAAATTAGATGCTTCAAACCCTAGAACTTATTATTGGGAAGGGCAGAATTTGATGAATACACCGGCTCAGTTTGGAGGAGGCAAAGATGTGGCAAAACCTATTTTTGAAAAAGCGGTATCCCTTTATAAAACATTTAAACCTGTAAACAATCTGTATCCAACCTGGGGCAAAGAAATTACTGAAAGATTATTAGCTGAGTGCAGTAAGTAAGTGTTACTTTCTTGCTTAGCAAATAACCGCGGATTTAACTCTTACTAGGTATAGTAGTAAATACTTTACTTCTACATAATTATGAAGATGGAAAAAAACGAGAAAGAATTCTCACCACAGGAAAGTCTGCAGGTGATACGAGCAATGATAGATACAACACGCAATTCATTTGGCGACAGCAGCCCCTACTTTTTACTATGGGGGTGGGCTGTTATGATTGCTTGCCTAGTGCAGTTCGTGCTATTATCAATCAATTATCCCAATGATTTTATTTCTTGGCTATTCATTATTCCAGTTACGGTAGTTATTCATTTTATCATGCTGGCAAGAATGGCCAAAAAGGAAAAAGTGAAGACATTTGTTGGAGAAGCATCTGGATATTTGTGGACCGCACTTGGATTATGTTTCTCTGCATTTCCATTTATTTTTGCAAAAATTGGATGGCAATATTGCTTGCCTTTTTATATTTTGATTTACGGTGTAGGAACTTTTGTTACAGGTAAGCTGATAAATTTTAAGCCATTGATTTGGGGTGGTATTGGCTGTTTTATTTTGGCTATCATAACACCTTACTTAGATTACAAATACCAACTGCTATTGGCAGCCTTTTCATTGCTGATTAGCTATATTATCCCCGGTCACTTGCTTAAGGCATTTAACAGAAAATCTAAATCTTAGAAAAATGGAAAATCAATTATCATTTAGTGAACATGATAGTCTGAAGATCATTCAGCAAATGATCAATACTGCAAAGAAGGAGCAAAAAGATGATGGAAAGGGCTGGATCATTTGGGGATGGATGTTATTTTGTGCTTCGGCATTGACCATTTTGAATATAGAATTTAAATGGTTCCAAACTTTTTTCTTTTGGAATATTTTCGGAGTTGGTACCTTATTAATGGGCTTATTAGAAACGATAAAATCGTTGTTTTTTCCAAAAACAAAAAAGGTAAAAACGTACACTAAAGATATTTTTGAAAAACTCAACATCGGATTTTTCATTTCTATTATGTTGATCATTGTTTCCATGAATATAGGTGTAAGTCCTAATAAAGGGTTTCCAATATTGATGAACCTTTATGGATTTTGGATACTCATTTATGCTACAGTTCTCAATTTTAAGCCTTCTATGATTGGTGCTTATATAATGTGGGCTTTGGCATTTACGGCTTTGTTCGTTTCCACTTTTCAGCATGTAATGCTGTTGCAAGCTTTAGGTGTTTTATGTGGATATATCATTCCTGGTTACATAGCTAAAAAGAGATTTAACGATCAAAGTATTGGGAAAGTTTAAAAAGCAAACAAGTGTTTAAAGAATTAGATCCCATATTACATTCCCAATTGCGGCTTGCAGTTATGAGTTTACTCATGAGTGTAAAGGAGGCTGAGTTTACTTTTATTAAAGAGAAGACCAACTCCACAGCGGGAAACCTTAGTGTACAAGTTCAAAAACTAAAAGATGCAGGCTATATAGATGTAATGAAGCAATTCAAAGACAATTATCCACTCACTACTTGTATGGTTACTAAAAATGGCATTGAAGCATTTGAAAATTATGTAAAAGCACTCCAGGAATATTTGAATGCCGGGAAATAGTAATTATAGAATAACTCCAAAATGATTGAGCTGAAAATTTATTTTATTCCTCCGATAAAGCCAAGGATTTTTTAAATGTGCCATGTTTAGTAATGAAAGCCTATTGTAAATATTAACAAAATAAAATTATTGTTTCATTTTTTGGAATTATAATTTGTTTTACTTCAATATTTCTCTTACCTTAACATTCTATTTTTCCATTTTCAACATCAAACTATTGTCCATGAAGCGCTTATTATTGGTTGCATCTGCTTTTATTTTGCTTAATCAAATAGAAGCCCAAAATGGAGTTTACATTACCCCAGGTGCTCAATTTGTTTGCGTAGGATCGCCTGTGATTACACTAAAGAATGTTTCTGAATTTGTAAACAAAGGCACTTTTGTAGCAGGTAATAGTACGGTTGAAATTCAGGACAATTCGGTGACAACTTCTTTGGGATCATCTTCTGGCGGATCGCCTTTTCAATTTTATAACCTCACAATAAATAGTTCAAAGGGACTGAAATTGCAGCAAGACATTTCAGTAAATAACAACTTGAAATTTACTAAAGGCAATTTAAATTTGAAGAATAAAATAATTCAACTTGCGCCAACTGCATCTGTTTCAGGGGAGAATGAAAACCGTAGATTGTTAGATGAAAGTGCGAATGATGGCCAATTATCTATTACTCAAACTTTGACAACTACCCCAAACGTTAATCCTGGAAATTTGGGTGTGAAAATAGTTTCTTGCTCATCGCCTTTCGGAGTTACTACCATCAAGCGATTTTGTGGAACCCTTCCAATCAATGGTGTTACTACTGGGGTAATTAAGCGTTATTACAAAATTGCAAAGCAATTTAATTCAGGGCTTAATGCTAAAATTAATTTTTCTTACCTGAAAGCCGAATTAAACGGTATTAATGCTTCCTCTGCAGTTTTATGGCGATCATCAGACAATGGTGTTTCGTGGGCATCTACTAATCCTGATGTAAGAGATACGGTCTCTAAATTTCTTCAAAAAGGTGGCATGAATAGCTTTGCAACGCTTTGGACTATTGGTTCTCCTACAGGAAGCAGAATGCCGATGATTGTAGAAGCAATTAATGTAAAAGGAACCGAAAAGGGCAATGCATTGACTTGGTCTATTGAAGAAGATTACCCATTTGACCATTTTATTGTGGAGAAAAGCAAAGATTTATTGGCTTGGAATGGTATTGGAGCTGTTGGAGCAAATGAAATAGCAGATGATTATAAGTTTGATGACCCTTTTTCCGGTGAAGCTTACTATAGACTAAAACAATTTGATAAGGATGGAGCAATTACTTTTTCAAAGGTTGTAAAAAGTTCAGAACCTATCAATAATGTTAGCTTAATAATCTATCCAAATCCTGCAAGAAATTCTTTTATTGTAAAGTTTTCATCAGCTTTTGAATTGAAATCTCAGATCTGCCTACTTTCAGCTTCAGGAGAATTGGTACGTTCTATTCCAGTTTCAATTAATAAAGGGAACAACAATGTATTAATTAACGTACGAGGATTGTCCGCTGGAACTTATACGATCACCATAAAAGAAAAAGGAATTGACTTCAACAAAAGAGTAGTAATCGAATAATTTAAAATGTTATTCTTCTATTTTTTCGTCAGCAACATTTGCAAATACCCTTGAGCTTATTCTACGTAAAGGATTCTTCCTATTGTCTTTGTAATTGTTCCTTTGATTGATGATGTCAATACATTCAAAAGTAGCAGCAATAAAGGAAGTATGATCTGCTATCCCTTTTCCTGCAATATCAAATGCGGTTCCATGGTCCGGGCTTGTTCTTACAATTGAAAGTCCTGCAGTATAATTTACGCCTTCCCCAATAGACAATGACTTAAAAGGAATAAGTCCCTGATCGTGATACATTGCCAAAACTCCATCAAATTTTTCATGTTGCCCGCGGGCAAAAAATGCATCGGCACTATAGGGTCCAAAAACCATCATACTTTGTTTGGCTTCTTTGATGGCAGGCTTTATAATTGTTTCTTCTTCTGTTCCTATCAACCCTTCATCTCCGGCATGAGGATTTAAGCCTAGAACAGCAAGTCTTGGTTTGTCAATACCAAAATCTTTGACCAGGCTATTGTTCATCAGTTTCAATTTGCTTACGATAGCTTCTTTCGTTATGTGCTCAGCCAACCCGGTTATTGGGACATGTTCCGTTAATAACCCAACGCGCATATTGCTGGCTACCAACAGCATGAGCACGTCTTTTACATTAAATGCATGTTTCAAATAAGGTGTGTGCCCTGTAAAGTTGAACTTGTCCGATTGGATATTCTTCTTATGAATGGGAGCGGTTACAAGCCCTTGAATAAAATTGTTTTGTAATGCATCTACTGCCGCCATCAAAGATTTTAAAGCATATGCACCTCCGGTTTCATTGAGTACTCCAGGTGTAATGACCACTTCATCTTCCCACGTATTAAGCACATTTACTTGTTTTACACTCAGCCTGCTTAAATCTTTTACAATGCTGTAGCTAAAATTAATATCGTTGAGTGACTTGCGATAGAAATTAATACATTTGTTATTGGCAAAAATCACAGGAGTACAGAATTCAGTAATTCGGTTGTCACTTAGCGTTTTGATTAATAATTCGATACCTATTCCGTTAAGGTCACCGCTTGTAAATCCGATCACTGGTTTTGGCACTTCCATCGTTTGCTGGTTTTAGATTGGTAAAAGTAAGCAAATGTGAAATTTAATCAGGAAATGAAAACCATTATCAAAAAGTATTTTCTTTTATTAATTTTTCATTTCGCACTTTGCATGCAACATGGAGTATCGTTTAAAGAAATCTTTGGGTCAGCATTTTCTAAAAGATGAAAGTATTTGCAGAAAAATTGTGGATGCTCTGAATGAGCATTCCTACGATCGTTTGCTAGAAGTAGGACCTGGCGGAGGCGCATTAACCAGGTTTCTATTGCAAAACAAAAAGGTAGATTTTAAAGCGGTTGAACTGGATGATGAAAAGATTACTTATTTATTAACGTCATTTCCGGCTTTGTCAACCAAGCTAATTCATGAGGATTTTCTTGATATGGCTATGCCATTTGAGGAGGAATTTACAGTGGTTGGTAATTTTCCTTATAATATTTCTACCCAAATACTCTTTAGAGTACTTGAATGGAAACAATTCGTACCCTGCGTCATTGGCATGTTTCAAAAGGAAGTGGCTCAGAGAGCTGCATCTAAGGAAGGAAGTAAAGTGTATGGCGTTTTGAGCGTATTGGTACAGGCATTTTATAAAGTTGAATATTTGTTTGATGTGGATCCGTCCTCCTTTAACCCACCGCCAAAAGTAATGAGTGGGGTCATAAGGCTGACGAGAAGAGCAGATGTTCCTGAAATGCGGAGCGAAAAAGCTTTTTTTAATCTTGTAAAAACAGCATTCAACCAAAGAAGAAAAACCATGCGCAATGCTGTAAAAGGATTGTTTACGTCGGAAGAATTGAAAGATGAATTGTTTTTAAGGCGTGCTGAAACGCTTAGTGTGGAGGAATTTGCAGCCCTTACTTTTAGAATGAGTTAAATTTCAAATTTGCCAAAGTGAAGCCCAAAGTAATTATTACAGCCCCAACACATCAGATAATGGTAGAAACCCTTGCTAATAAGGGATATGATGTGTTGTATTTGCCGAATATTACAAATGCGGAACTTGTTGAAAATTTGCAAGATGCACATGGTTTAGTCGTAACTACCCGAGTTTTAGATAAGGAAATGATAGATTCTGCTCCCAACCTTAAGTGGATTGGCAGACTTGGTAGCGGTATGGAGTTGATAGATGTTGCATATACTGAAAAACGTGGAATAAAGTGTGTAAGCAGTCCGGAGGGCAATAGAAATGCAGTAGCTGAACATGCGCTTGGTCTGTTGCTTAACTTGATGAACAACATTACCCGAAGCCACGAAGAAATAAAAAATAATAAATACCTGAGAAACGAGAATCGGGGTATTGAGCTTACTGGTAAAACAGTTGGTATTATTGGTTTTGGAAATACAGGCAGTGCTTTCGCCAAAATTTTGCAATCTTTCGGAGTAACCATTTTGGCATATGATAAATATAAAGTTGGATTTGCAAATGGAAATATTAAAGAAGCTAACTTAGAACAGGTATGCCGGTACAGTGACGTTATCAGCCTTCACCTTCCACTTACACATCAAACCCAACATTTTGCTAATGATGCATTTTTCAATGCTTTGCAAATGAAGCCATTCTTCCTTAATTGTAGCCGAGGTAAAGTGGCAGATACTAATGCAATCATAAAGGCACTTGACAACGGATTTATTAAAGCTGCAGGGCTGGATGTCCTGGAAAATGAAAAGCTGACAACTTATTCTAATTCTGAGACCAACCAATTAAACAATCTTTTGCGGAGAAGCAACGTGATCGTTACACCACACATAGCCGGTTATTCTGAAGAATCATTTTTCAAAATGGCCACAGTATTATTAGAAAAACTGGGTATAACCTAAAACGTCTATTTCTCCTTCGAATGCAAAATCGAAATCCTCCTGAAATTTCCCATTTACACCCAAGGAAGAACCTATCCATTCTTTGCCATCAGCATAAGGGTTACAATTGTTCCAAGGGCATTCCGCTATTGCCATCATTCCTCCTCCACAACATTCAAGCTTAAATCCATAATATTCATTTTTGGAAACGATTAATGGAGAAAAAACAAAAGCAATCCATTGATTTTCCATTGATGGAGTGATACTAATCTTGCATTCAGCTTTTTTTTCTTTCCAGGTATGATGGATGGCATCAAACGCATAAATACAAAGGGTAGCCTCTGGTAAACCATGAATGTGCGAAGCGAATAGTTTTATGTTATTCAGAATTCCAGACACCGGTATTTTGAAAGACTGGCCAGCATAATATTCTGTACCATTATTACACCTTCCTACCCAATAATGAGGGCCAACTTCTTTTATACCAAAATATACGATGGAGGCAGGAATAACATTAGGTTTTGAAAAACGCATGACTATCAGATTTTCTGGAGAATTACCAAATACTAAGCCACTAAGCAGCTAAATTTGTTAAACAACCTTCATTTAGTTATTAAATTAATTTGCTTAGGCGGCAAGAAATGAAAGAAAATATTTATGATTTTCTTATTTTTGCCCGATGCAACGCTGCAACTACTTGTGGCGTTGTATTTTTTTTACCTGTTTTAAACCCATTTTATGAGCGAAGTAAACTACGTAACCCAAGAAACGTTTGAATCAATGAAGCAGGAACTTCAGGTGATGAAAGGTGTTGAACGCCCTGCTGCCTCCCGTGCCATAGCAGAGGCCCGTGAAAAAGGTGACTTGAAAGAAAATGCTGAATACGATGCTGCTAAGGAAGCACAAGGCATGCTTGAATCAAAAATTAAACAGTTGGAAGGCATTATAGCAAATGCAAAAATTGTAGATACCAATAACATTGATACCAGTAAGGTGACTATTCTAACTAAGGTTACCATAACCAACATGGCTACCACAAAGTCGGTTACCTACCAGATTGTTGGAGAAAAGGAAGCAGACCTTAAGCTTGGAAAAATATCGGCATCATCCCCCATCGGGAAAGGGTTGATAGGGAAAGTTGTAGGAGAAATAGCAGAAGTGCAGGCACCAAATGGCATCATGAAATTTAAGGTTGAGGATATCTTCATTTAAATAGTCGATCATTATTAATTTTAGCCGGGTCATTCCGGCTTTTTTTATTATCAAAAACATTTTAATTCTGCTAAAAATTCTTTCCATGAGTATTTTTTCAAAAATCATTGCAGGTGACATTCCCTCCTACAGAATAGCCGAGAGCGATAAATTTTTTGCATTCCTTGATATCAATCCTGTAAAAAAGGGACATACTTTAATCGTTCCTAAAATAGAAGTTGACAGAATTTTTGATGTACCGGATGATTTTTTGGCGGAAATTCTGGTGTTTGCCAAACCAATAGCAAAGGCCATTGAAAGAAGTTTTTTCTGCGATAGAGTCAATATGATTACAGTTGGGCTTGAAGTTCCTCATGCCCATATTCACCTGATACCTACCAACCATTCCGGCGATGTGGATTTAGGTAATAAAAAATTAAATCTATCAAAAGAAGCATTTATAGAGATTCAGCAGCTAATTATTCAACATCTTTAAACGAGAAATAGGTTTGGTTTCATTTTGTTGAATAAATCATCAATAATTGGAAACTAAAATATTAAAAGCTACAACTCCAAACAGATAATAATTACTTTTGCGGTCCAATCGGTAATAAGAAAAGCAAACCAACATCATGCAAAAAGACACTATCATTTTCGATCTTATCAATAAAGAACTAGAACGCCAACGCCACGGTATAGAGTTAATAGCTTCTGAGAACTTTGCCAGTATGCAGGTAATGCAAGCTATGGGCACTGTGCTTACCAATAAATATGCAGAAGGGTATCCGGGTAGAAGGTACTATGGTGGTTGCGAGATTGTAGACCAAGTAGAACAATTGGCCATTGACAGAGCGAAAGAAATATTTAACTGTGAATATGCCAATGTACAACCACATAGTGGTGCACAAGCAAATGCCGCCCTTATGCTTGCCATTTTGCAACCCGGCGATGCTATTTTAGGTTTGGATCTTAGTATGGGTGGGCACCTGACACATGGCAGTGCTGTAAACTTTAGCGGAAAATACTACAAGCCTCATTTTTATGGCGTAACACGCGAAGAAGGATTGGTAGATTATGACATGTTGGAAGCGAAAGCAAGAGAGGTGAAGCCTAAACTGATTATTTGCGGTGCAAGTGCGTATAGCCGCGATTGGGATTATGCCCGGATTAGAAAAGTAGCGGATGAAGTTGGTGCATTTGTATTGTGCGATATGGCACATCCTGCCGGGCTTATTGCCAAAGGTTTATTGGCTAGTCCGTTCGATCATTGCCACTTTGTAACATCTACTACGCACAAAACGTTGCGTGGCCCACGTGGAGGCATTATTTTGATGAAGAAAGATGTTGAAAATCCTTTTGGATTAAAAGATGTAAAAGGCAATACCCGTATGATGAGCAATCTCATAGATATGGCTGTGTTTCCAGGTACGCAGGGTGGTCCTTTGGAACACGTGATTGCTTCTAAGGCTATAGCTTTTGGAGAAATATTGTCTGATGATTTTGGAATTTATTCAAAACAGGTAATTGCTAATGCGCAGGCAATGGCCAAGGCGTTTGTAGATAAAGATTATAAAATCATCAGCGGAGGAACAGACAACCATTTAATGCTGATAGACCTTCGTAATAAAAACATCAGTGGAAAGAAAGCAGAAAATATATTGGTAAAGGCGGATATTACACTCAACAAAAACATGGTCCCGTATGATGACAAGAGTGCATTTGTAACGAGCGGCATTCGTATAGGTGTTCCGGCTATTACCACCCGTGGCATGAAAGAAGGACACATGGGTTTTGTAGTTGACGTAATAGACCGTGTACTGATGAATGCTGATGATGAAAATATCATAGCTCAAGTAAGAAAGAATGTGAACGAGTTTATGTTGCAATTCTCATTGTACCCTGAGTTGAGGTAAATATGTATGATGTAGAATGTACGATGTATGATGTATGATTTGGGACGCATGATGTATGATTTAGGATGTATAATAGGACAGAAGAAAAATTGACCATTCACTCCGCCCTGGCGGACAGGCATTCACAACTGACAACTGACCACTCACAATAAAAATTCAAATTAATGATACAAAGAATTCAATCTATCTATCTTTTGTTGGCTGTAGTAGCAGGATATGAAATGATTAGTTTGCCGCTGTATAAAGCAACATTGGTATCAGGAGTAGAAACCACTTTTTTAGCAACGGAATCGCTGCCCCTATTTGCTATATCCATTGTAGCAGGCTTGTTGGCATTGGTGACCATATTCCTTTTCAAAAACAGAAAATTGCAAATTAAATTATCTGCATTAGGGTTATTGCTATCTGCCGGATTAATAGCATTGGTTGTGTATAATTTTGGCAATTATGGCAAGACGCCTGATGTGGCTAAAACAGCTTACTCGTGGGGTGCGTTAATGCCTATTGCCATGTTCATCCTTTTTATACTTGCTTGGGGAAATATCCGCAAAGACGAAAAGTTGATCAAGAGTTTGGATCGGTTGAGGTAAATGTTGCAAGCGGTCGTTCACCGAAAGTTGTCCGCCAAAGGTTGTGTCCTCACAACCTATATCACTTTTATTATTTAGAAAAGTATAAATAATTTACGTCTCTGCAGATATTTTTGTACCACTTTTGGTGTTCATCACCAACAGCCTGCATAATGGGCAAGTCTTGCAGGTGTGAAACACCTGCAAGGGCAGAAAACGGATATTGAAAAACTGGATTGTTCTAACTACAATACAAGATGTAAAACACTAAAAAATTGATTTTCAATACCAGCATTTTTTCTATAGTGTGTCTAATAACAGAAATAGAAACGTTAGGCGCAAGTGGGGACAAAATTCAAATTTTATCGGCATTGAGAACATCTTTATTGATATTAGTATTTCTAACCTTTCTTAATAGAGGGTTTAGTCAGCAAATACGAATAAATGATACAACATTCATTCTTGTAGACGAGGACACCGCGACTCAAGACAAAACTATGGCATCATCTATGGGACAGCCAATAGACGTTTTGTTCCTGGGACAGTTCGAAAAGGATTTTGTGAAAATAGTACATAATAACCGTTGTGTTTTTGCTGATACCATCTCCACAATAGATGCTGATGGAGACCAAATACGTCCGAACGCTAAATTGAAGTTGACAATGCAAGGACAGAACAACTTAAGACTAATAGTAAATGATTTTGAAACAGCAGTTCCCTTTCGAAAAGGTTATAGGTTGCTTTACATTTCTTCCTACCCTGACAAAATAGACAATCGACACGTGTATGTTTATGCTTTCACATACACTAACAAATACTTGGCGGGCATGTAGGATGACAGGATTGCAAACGCCTAGCAACAGTTTTATGCAATAATGGGTTTAGGAACAGATTTAAACACAATATCTAATGACTATCCGCAATTGAGTGCAGGCTAATATTATTAGCATATATTTGCTAATAATATTAGTACTTATGAAGATAGACAAGTTCTTTACGACCTATTCCACAGAGGAAAGTTGTAAGTTATATTTCAGGCAGCAGCGGG
>JANMZN010000251.1:0-6418 GCA_031383285.1 Segetibacter sp. | reverse complement strand
TCTGCTCCATCAAATTTTATAACTGACCGCGCATTACCATCTGCACTCGCAAATTGCAGCGTTGTTCCGTTTCCATTAAATGTTATTGTATTGGTAGCAGATGTTGTATTTATTTGGGGAATAACAACTTGTTCATTGTAAGGCCCGCTAGCTGCATCAACATTAAACACCACAGAACCCGTTGTACCACATTTTACCGCATTCACAGCATCGGAATAACTTTGAAAATTTGTTCCGCCGGTTGGTAAAGCGCTGTTGATCGTATAATTCCCCCCTGGAAACAACGGATTAATAACAACTTGAACAGAATCAGTATATACTGTTATTCCACTGCAAGTAACTGCTGCCCTATACCAGGACGAGCTTGAAGAATTGATTGTATAACCGGAAGATATTGAATCAGGGCTGATATTTGTGTAAGGTCCTCCGGCAGAAGTAAAACTTTGCCATCTATAGGTAAGGCCAAGTCCTGTTGACCCTCCTGAAACACTCAGCCTTACAGGTGTCAATGCACAGAGAGGGCTGCTTGGATTTGCCACTGCATTGCCGGCAATAGGTGGTGCTGTACAAGGACCGCCCGGACTATAAGTCAATTGAATAAAAGGCCGTCTGTCATTGATATCGCTGATGGAATTTGTTGTTGAGGACATATTTGTAATGGCTGTCAAACTAGGATTTCCGGTTCCATAAATTCTGTCGGTTACAGTTGACCATACCCAATCGAAAGCTGCTGTAGTAGGGCTACCTGATACCTGATTGATGTCCCATTCTGTGGTTATTTCTAATGAACCTCCAGTATAGACAAAAGGGCCCGTTAATGGGAACGTGATATAATCCGGATTCATGGTAGCCGGAATTGCTTGGTTTAAGTTTTCATACACCATTGTCGCGCCAGTATTCAAGTTAGCCCATGTTTCTGTAGCATTCCCATATGTTGTAGCTGAGGAATTTTTCATATAAATTCTAAAAAATCCTCCTCCGGTTGTAGTAGCGTTGTTGTTTTTCATCCAACCCACAATGTTTATTACTGCGCCTGAGGTAATACCGGCAGCACTTAATTCATCGGATGTGTACAAATAGGCATATCGCGAAGCGTCGTAAGAACTTGTAGCGCTTGAGCGATATATAGGACCGCAATTGTAGGCCGGCGTTCCTGCTATACCGCTGTTAATAACTACAGTTTGGGATATAGCAATCTTGAAAGTGTTAATTAATAAAATTGCAAGGAAAAAAAAACGGGTAAAACTTCTAGTCATGGGGCGGGATTAATGATTTAAAAAATTCTAAAATGTGAGCAATAAATCAAGAAATTTAAATTTTCTCTAAAAAACTTACCAAGTTGCTTAAAAATAAGTCAATTTAAACCATCAGATACTTTTTCCGTGCAAAACGCCGCCTTTGGCAAAATATTTATCGATTCTGGCCTCTACTGCGGCATCCTTTTCAACAGGAGGTGCATGGTGGGGTTTTCTTCGGGCATCTATTACCAACGGGCCCCTACTTCCCCAATGCTTATTTAGAATAAATTCACCAATCCCATAAATATCGTGCGATGGATTACAACGAGTATAAGTAACCCATAAATAATTATTCAACTTTTCTGAAACAAAATCACTGTCTTCTGTCAGAATAATGAAAGGAAAACCATTAAGATCTTCTACATTATTCTTGAGTTGGTCATTAAGCATTTCTATTTCCTTTGCCGCAGTTTCATAAGTTGAAAATGTATTCATTTGAAGTGCAACAACGCCGGGCATACATATCCTTGGGTTATTAAAACCATTCAATTCTCTCAGTATTGACGGCGGATCAATTGACAATTCCCTTATTTCTTCGCCATATGCTGCAAATACAACTTTGCTGCCACTATTGATGGATGTACCAGAATAATCCAAAGTATCAATAGTTGTATTTGTATAAAAGTGAACATCTCTTGTGAGGTCAATTCTTTTTAATAAATATTCCATGTAAGCACTGATGTCATGCGTTGTCAATTGATTAGTATCATCTGCAGTGATGAATAAAAATTTGGCCAAGCTTAATTGGCCGGTACCTAAAATATGGTTGGCAATTGTAAGAATTTCTGCAGGTTGCTTTGTCGGCATGTATGGTGTGTATCGCTCACTTCCTATTGCTAAAAGTAAAGGATGCACACCTGCTGCATCCACAGCATTAACTTCCTTTACTCCTGGAATTTCGACCTTTATAGCATTTCCAGCCAACTCATGAATTAATTGGCCAAAACTGGTATCTTCTTGCGGTGGGCGACCTACAACCGTAAAAGGCCAAATGGCATTTTTTCTGGCATAAACCTTTTTCACCTTCATGAGTGGAAACGAATGCTGCAAGCTATAATAACCTAGATGATCACCAAAGGGACCCTCAGGCTTATTTTCACCTGGGTAAACTTCTCCGGTAATTACAAAATCCGCATCCGTACTGATGCAAGAACCATCCTCATCATAAGCATATCTAAATCGCCTTCCTCCCAGCACACCGGCAAAAGTCATCTCACTTATTCCTTCGGGCAAAGGCATTACTGCAGCCAAACTATGAGATGGAGGCCCTCCGACAAAACAACTCACTTTTAGTGGTAATCCTTTTTTATTCGCCTTTGATTGATGAACACCTATTCCTCTGTGCAATTGATAGTGAAGACCAATTTCTCTATTTAATTGATAATCGTTTCCAGTAAGTTGAATACGATACATTCCAAGATTCGCATTCATTATACCAGGCTTGTCAAAATCTTCTGTATATACTTGGGGCAGGGTTACAAATGCACCTCCATCCATAGGCCAATGTTGTATGAGTGGCAAATCCTGAATGCTTATTTGATTTGCCATTACAGGCTTAGTAAATGGATTCTTTAGCGGTAGTGCCTTTAAAGCTGCAATACCGGTTCCAAAATTATCAAGTGGATGTTTTATGGCTTTGATTGGATCGTTCTTCAAATCAATCAACTGCTGAACGGCTGCAAAGGTTTTTCTAAAAATAAATTTACTTCTTTCTAATGAACCAAAAATATTGGAAGCAGCTCTGAATTTCGATCCCTTTACATTTTCAAATAACAGTGCAGGGCCGCCAACCTCATACACCCTTAAATGAATGGCTGCCATTTCCAAATAAGGATCAACTTCTTCTTTAATTCTAACGAGGTGATTGTGCTTCTCCAAGTCAAGCAGACATTCTTCTAATGATCTGTAAGCCATGTGGACAAAAGTACTAAGAGTATTAGTGGGAATTCATTCTTCAAATTAAATTCTTCCCATTTTCTATAAGTTTTATTCTCTGATGAATATTTTCGAAAAATCAATGAAAGATCATTCAACAATATCCAAATTTGAATTTCTAACTACACCCACTTTCAATATTTCATTTACCAATGATTTATTTCACTTTGAATAAATAATAATTTCTAATTTACTTTTAATGCTCAAATTTGTCTGCATTAATATACACAAATGACAAAACTCAGCGTTAACATCAACAAGTTTGCGACTTTGCGAAATAGCCGTGGAGGAGAAAATCCTAATGTATTAAAAGCTGCTATCGACGCCGAACGCTTTGGTGCTGAAGGCGTAACAGTGCATCCCCGGCCTGATGAAAGACACATTCGCTACAACGATGTAAGAGAACTAAAAAAAGCCATTAAAACAGAGCTAAATATTGAAGGCAATCCTCGTGAACAATCTTTTATTGATCTGATATTAGAAGTTTGTCCAACACAAGTAACACTTGTTCCTGATACACTTGGCCAATTGACCTCTGACCACGGTTGGAACACCCTTGAACACAAAGAATACCTTGTTAACATCATTCAACTATTCAAGAATGCAGGTATCAGAACATCTATTTTTGTTGATCCTATCGTTCACATGGTCATCGGAGCTAAAGAAACGGGAACAGACCGGATAGAATTATATACTGAAAGTTATGCCAAGCACTTCCATGAAAACAAAGAAAGTGCGATCGCCCCATATGTTGAAGCAGCAATCAAAGCAAATGAATTGGGTCTTGGAATTAATGCCGGCCATGATCTTGACCTAAAAAATCTAAAATACTTTGCAGAGAAAATCCCTGGACTTTTAGAAGTTTCTATTGGACATGCATTGGTATGCGATGCATTGTATGTTGGCTATGAAAATGCCGTACAACTTTACAAGAGACAGCTATCAATCAACTAACCACGTTTATTTTTTTAGTCAAACATGCGTTTGTAAGGAATGAAGGTATCCTGGTTTCGTTAATAAGATAAACGCTGTAAAGTCCAAACAATGGCAATAATTCCAATTACAATAGAAATCGGAAAAACCACCATTTTCCTATAATTAACGAGCTTTCCAAAAGGCTTAATTATCAGTAAGAACATTGATAAAATGATTGCTATCTGACCTAGTTCTACGCCAAGGTTAAATGAAATAATGGAAAGTGCAAATTGGTTTGGAGGCAAGCCTATTTCATTGAGCGAACTGGCAAAACCTAAACCATGTATTAATCCAAACAAAAACACTAGCAAAATACGCCAGGGTTTTACGGTAGACAACAGTAAATTTTCAATAGCAATAAAAAGTATAGACAATGAAATGATAGGTTCAACCACCTCACCCGGTGCAATAATGATGCTTTTCATACTCAATGCAAGAGAAATAGAATGAGCTACTGTAAATGCTGTAGCCTGCCAAAGGATTGACTTTACATCGTTGCTAATAATACATAGCCCAATGACAAATAATATATGATCAAGTCCAGTTGGGATAATGTGACTAAAACCAAGCTTTAGGTAATATCCTGCAACATCTGTGACCGGAGCATCCTGCAAAGCATAATTGATCGTATGAGCAAAAGATAATGTTGGTAAAAAAACCATCACAAATCCAAATAAAATAAAGGAGTTGTTTTTAAAACTGAATCTCATTTTTTATCCGAATGAATTTATGGTTTTTTCATATTTCTTTGACTCTTAATTAGGCAAAATACCAGCTAAAATATTCTATTTTTTAATCAAATATAACTTATAGATTTTGCATCGCATTTTCAGTCTGCAATCGCAAAGATGGGTCTAAATAAGTACTTGTTAGGTTAGCTTTTGTAATCATTGATTTGGCCATTTCTTTGTTACCGCCTTTATAAAATATCAATCCGGCACGGCTTAACAATACAGGATTTTTAGAATTTGTTTTCAACGCCGATTTTATGTGTTGAGTCGCTTTTTTATAATCCCCTTTTTGGTAATATACCCAAGCTAGCGTTTCGTTTGCGTCAATATTTAATGGGCGACGATTGTATTCCAACAAAGCATGCTTTAACGCATTGTCATTGTCATTATCCTGCAGGTATGCATAAGCCAATTCACGATCAGCATAATGCCCAACCAATTCATCATCGTTGGCCTGATTAGCATCGTTGGATAAAGATTGAACAAGTAATTTTACAGTTTTAGCTGCCTTATTACTACCCGTAAGTTTGTACAATTCTACAAGGTCTTCTTTCATACTGTTATCCATAGTTAAGGCATCTGCCTTTTCCAACAATTCAATGGCTTTTTTATAATCTTTAGATGCTTTTGCTACTCTAGCCATGCCCGCTAATGCATATGGGTAATCCGGACGCAGGGCCAATGACATCGAATACAAACCTTCAGAAGTCTTAAAGTCTCCAGTTTTTTCATACAAATGAGCAAGTTGAACTCTTGTCCACTCTGTATGTTCATCTCCCTTACCCCCTGCTTCTACAGCCATTTTCATAGCATCTATTGCGCCCTCATAATTGCCATAAATTTCCCTTAAATAAGAAATCCTGGAGTAAGAAGTAAGGTCAGGGCGTATAGACACCATTTTGTCAGAATAAATAACTGCAGAATCATAGTGCCCCATTTCTACATGACCATCTACAAGTAAACCATAAACATATGCATTATAAGGATTAACCGTTTGCGCTTCATATGCAGCATTTAGTCCATCTTGAAAATGATGCTGAGACATATAAATGAGTGATTTGAATACCAAGGCATTGAAGTCTTTTGGGCTTATTTTCAATACATTATTTACATACTTCATGGCAGCTTTATCATAATACATATAATTGCCGGTCTCTCTTGCTTCTTGAATATACAATGCTGCCAATAGCAGAGATGATTTTGTATCTGTAGGATTGGTCTTTATTGCTGCTAACAAATTGGAAGCCTTTTCTTGTACTTGTTTCCACTCAGCTGACTTAGCTGCAACTCCCTTTCTTGGCAATAATTGATATATGGCCTGCTCCTTTTTAGATTTATTTTGCTGGTAATTAATAACAATGCCAATGACAGCAATGCAAAATACAAGAATGGAAATGATGTAGATTTTCGTTTTCATTAGTCTTAGTTTAGATTTAAATAATCGTTGGTTTCAGATTAATACTTACGATATTATTTCAC
>JANMZN010000229.1:0-3274 GCA_031383285.1 Segetibacter sp. | reverse complement strand
TACATTCTCCTCCCTACTACATGCCAAAAGGCGGGTTTTGGAGAAAATGTAATGTCAGTTAATCCGCAGTTCGTCATCATCTGCCTTATCTGTACTTTACTAAACCTTTGTTCGAGGGGTGTACCAAACCTGTCTAAAGCGTCATTTCGAATGATAAAAAAAGTGCGCCCTATGTATGGGCTTAATGGAATTTTATCAACAATGGGAAAAACTATAGGTCTTTTTACACCTGATATTTCAAAACTACGTGGGCTTTTTTGAAGAAATAATTGATATGATTTTTGGAACAATGCCCTATATTCGAATAAAATTTATGACAACTTTATCCCATATTACAATATGTCAAAAATATCCAAATATTTGGCATAATTGCCTTCTATTGAATAATGATTGATCACCCTTGTTCTATTTTGGATACCAACTTCCCTAAAATGCTTGCTGTTGTTGAACACCTGTTCCAAAGCGCTGAGCCATTCGGCGTTGTTGTTAGCAAAAAGATTGCCTGTGCCGCCATCTATATTTACATTGGCAGGCAACGGGGTAGAAATGGTTGGTTTGCCACAAGCCATGTACTGTATTAGTTTAAAACCGCATTTACCCAACGAAAAACCGTCATTTCGCAAAGGCATGATGCCTACATCTACTTGGTTTAGCATGGGCACTTCGGTTGAAATATTCCATGTTTCATTGGTGATGTTGGGATGATTTTTTAATAGCCTCCCTTCATACCCTACCAACAATAGAAGGCTATTGGTTTTTTCCACAAACTGAATGAGGACCTCGGCTATGTCATCTATAAATTTGGAAGTTGAAGGCGAACCAATCCAACCAATAGTAAAAACATTGTTTTGCGTTGCTGTGTGGGGGGCATAGTCCTTCATTAAAACCGATGTAGGAATTTCTGTTACCCGGTTGGTTCTTTTGAATGCATATTCAGTCAAAAAAGCACTGCCTGTAATATTCCAATTTGCCATGGTAACAATGTTTGAAAATTTATTTTTCAAAAACATAGTGACCAACTTGTTGTTGGATTTTTCATAGAAGTCGAAAAAGGCATCGTCAAAGTCTATGACGAATGGAATTTTTCGCCAGGCAAGGTATCGTTCCAATAGGCTTGGAAACATGGGTAATATTTCTAATTGTATGAAAATGATGTCTCCTCTTTTGATTTTAAAAAGAACGAAGCCAATTCTTTTGAGATAGCAATAAGCTGTATGTAAAATTAAACCCAGTGAGAACTTTTGATCAGTAAGAATAGATTGCTTAAACTTTTCGTCCAACAAAATAGTGACAGCCACTGTTCGTCCGGCTTTTCTCCATAAATCCGCATATTGTAAGAACCGTACACGGGCACTTGCAAACTGTTGATTGTAGCGTGTAAAAACAACTATTCTACTATTCTGATATTTTGCCTTCAAATGCCGTTACCTTTTTATTTTAATAAAGGGTGCAAATATAATTTAATATAGGCTATCGTAAGTAAATATGTTACCGGTCAATATAGTATGCTTTGCTAACAATTTACTCTTTTGCATTTAATCAAAATTTTTTTGATTACAGATTCGTATATTTAGCTGATACCAATGCTGCACTAAACCTTATAAACAAATATTTTCCAAAATGAACATAGCATAGCGCTATCAATAAATGCGAAGCATTAACAAATCCCTTTGAAAATAATTAAGAATGAGAAATACCAACAATAATATAAAAACCATGAGTAAAAAGAAGTCAACAGAACTTGATGTAGATTTCATTGGCGGACAAGGGCCTTTGACGAAAAGTGAAGAGCAAGCGATTAGCGAATTTATCAAAGCCCAAAAACATTTAGAGCCCAAAAGCAAATTCGTAAAGCGAGGGCAACTGCACGAACAAAAGTGAATGTATGACCCAAAAAGAACCGCTTCGGAAAAAGGAACGGACTAGTTACAGTACACCAAATTTATTAGGGATTCAGCATGAGGGTTGGTTGAAAGTTTAATCTCCAGAAGGATTAGTTGACAATTTTTTTTGTATTTCAATATATTTGTTTGATGAAAGATTTTTTATCAATTTTTATCTGTCCGAAATGTAAATCTGTTGTAGATAAATCAGATAATTCAATATATTGTACGAACACCTCCTGTAAGGCTATTTATCCGATATTTAGCGATGTTCCTGTTTTGATTAATGAAAATAACAGTATTTTCTCAATCGAAGATTTTGCAACCTCGACAGAGACAACATTTTCTATGTCTATAGAACGAAATAGTAAACTAGGAATGTGGGTTAAGAAACTTATACCTTCTATCAGTCATAATTTAGTTGCTGAAAAGAATTATAGCTATTTATTGCAGCAATTAACTAATTGTGATGATACTAGTTTTGATATGAAAAAAGTACTAATCATAGGGGGTGGAATTGCAGGCAAGGGAATGGATAAATTTTTAGCTTCTAAAAAAATTGAAATTATTGAAACAGATGTGTCTTATGGAGAAAGAACTCAAATAATTTGCGATTGTCATGATCTGCCATTTGCAGATAAAACATTTGATCTGGTAATAGCCCAAGCTGTTCTAGAACATGTAATTGATCCTGTAAGATGTGTAGCTGAAATACATAGGGTGCTTAACGCTAACGGTATGGTATATGCAGAAACCCCTTTTATGCAGCAAGTACATATGCGCCAATATGATTTTACCAGGTACACACATTTGGGTCATCGTAGATTATTCAGGTATTTTACAGAAACAAAGTCAGGTTGTGTGGCAGGGCCAGGAACCGCTTTAGCTTGGTCTTATAGTTATTTTATAATGAGTTTTACGAGTAATCGGTCAATAAAAAATATATTAAAAATCTTTGCTTATTCCACATCATTTCTTTTCAAATATTTCGATTATTTGTTAATACATAAACGTGGTGGATATGATGCAGCATCTGCTTTCTTTTTTATGGGGCAAAAAAGCAATATACCTATTCATGACAAAGAACTATTAAAATCTTTTAGAGGAATATAGAAAAAATAATATTTAATTTAGTATTTGAAACTTTGAAATTCAAAGATATTTGATATATAAATTTTTCCTACCCGTACTTTCATTTATTTGTAATTCAATCGTGGCCAACAGTTTTTTTTTGATTTGCTACAATAATTGAAACAAAAAATCAAATCACTAATGAAAACTTATTTACAGAAAGAACATAGTGGTTAAACCTTTCATCAAGCAAAACATTGTTAAGGACATTTCTTCCGGTTTTGCGCCATTATTAAGCATATTGAAGGTATCGCACACGG
>JANMZN010000220.1:0-1870 GCA_031383285.1 Segetibacter sp. | reverse complement strand
GGTAGATGGATTAGTGATGGATCATATTATGGCATTAGCAAATGATGACGATGGAAAAATATGGAGTGCATGCTATAACCAGTTTTCTGTTTATAACCCACAACTCAACAGTTTTTACAATTTTACATTGCCCATTAGTGCCAACAATAATGGGTATGTAAATTTTATGACCTCGTTGCAAAATGGTAACATATTAGCTAGTGTTGCCGGCGATTTGGTAGAGTTTTATACCGCTAAATTAAAGCCACCGCAGGTAAAAGATCACCCATTAATCAGTATGGTTTCAATTAACGGTACCGCTGCAAATTTTTATGTTGGTAAGCCATTACAATTACAGCCAAATGAAAACAGCCTAAGAATAAAATTTGGTATGCTTACAGATATTGTGACCATGCCATACGATATGCTATACGTATTAGAAGGTGCAGAAGAAAAATGGACTACAGCTACCGAAAATTTTGAAGCCAATTACAACAGTCTACCACCCGGTACTTACACATTTAAAGTAAAAGCACTGGCAAAAGATAAAAGCTGGCAAACAGCTGAAACCATTTTGCAAATACACATTGCCACACCTTTTTACAAAGCGTGGTGGTTTTTACTATTGCTAGCTTTGATAGGTGTTTTTTTGGTAGCCATGCTATACCGATTGCAAATCGCTCAAAGAGAAAAGGTATTGCTTTTGAAAAGCAAATCACAACTTCTCGAAAAGGAAAAAACAATGGTCATGTATGAAAACTTAAAACAACAACTCAATCCCCATTTCCTTTTCAATTCGCTTACTTCTTTGTCAGGATTAATAGATACCAACCAAGAAATGGCCAGTCAATTTTTGGAGCAAATGTCTGGCATTTATAGGTATATTTTGAAAAACGGAGACCATGAAACTGTGTCGTTGAAAGAAGAAATAGAATTTGTAAACTTATACGTCAATTTACAACAAACAAGGTTTAGAAAAGGACTGCAGATTTTGATAAACATCCCCGAGGATTACTTTCATTATAAAATTGCGCCAGTTACACTGCAAAATATGATTGAAAATGCGATCAAGCACAATATCATAGATGCTGAATCTCCCTTGATTATTAATATTTTTATTGACGATGGTTTTGTTATTGTAAAGAATAATCTACAAAAGAAAAACAAAGTAGAGACTTTAAATAAAAAGGGACTAATACAGTTTGAAACGCTCTATAAATACCTTAGTGGAAAGCCCATCATTATTGTAGAAACCGAAACAACTTTTTCAATAAAAATTCCTTTGATTTAAAATTTAAGTTATGAAAGCTGTCATTATTGAAGACGAAGAAATAATTGCGAATGTTTTGTTGAGCAAAATAAACAAATTAGCACCCGATATAGAGGTGATAGCCATGTTGCCCAGTTTGAAAACTGCCAAAAGGTGGCTGGGTGAACATGCGGAGCCTGATTTGTTTTTTATGGATATTCAACTAAGTGATGGTGTTAGTTTCGATCTATTCAACGATTTTAGTTTGAAAAGCCCCGTTATTTTTACTACAGCTTATGATGAGTATGCAGTACGTGCCTTTAGGGTAAATGGTGTAGATTATTTATTGAAACCAATAAAAGATGCAGAATTGACTGCCGCAATTGATAAGTGCAAAAAGATGGCGAATAATAATGAAGTTTATCCTGCTGACTTTGCGGCACTAATAAAATCAATTGCAAATCCAGGGGCAGCATCTCGCTATAAAGAAAAATTCATAATTAATATCCGCAACCAGTGGATGCCGGTTAATACAAAAGATATTGCCTGTTTTAGCAAGGAAGTGCTTAATTACATTTACCTATTTAGTGGAGAAAAATACATGATAGATTATGCAACACTAGAGGAAGTAGAAGAGCTTCT
>JANMZN010000184.1:0-14679 GCA_031383285.1 Segetibacter sp. | reverse complement strand
TCCGTTTGCGAAAGTCGGTTTAGATAGTTTGGTTTTCAATGGCAGAAAGATTTCAGCTGTTCTAAACATTGACAAAGGTTTTGCATACCATATTGATAGTATCCGGCACTTTGGATCAGCTCGAATTTCAAATAATTTTTTGCATCATTACCTCAATATTGAAAGAGGTTCTTTGTACAACAAGGAAAAGCTGGACAAAATAAATCAAAGATTACTTGAATTGCCTTACCTCTCACAAATCCAACCTTGGGATGTAACTATGCTGAACACGGGTAGCCTGGTAAACTTATACTTAAAGCCCAAGCGTAGTAATCAGGTAAATATTTTGGCTGGGTTTCTTCCATCCAATCAGCAATTGGGAGGAAAATTACTACTTACAGTTGATGCGAATCTTCAGCTAAAAAATGCATTTGGCGGTGGAGAATCTATTGGCCTGCTTTGGCAGCAAATTCAACCAAAATCTCCCAGAGTAAATCTATCATACAGTCAACCATTTATTTTTAATTCACCGGTAGGTATCGATATTGGCTTCCAACTTTTTAAGAAGGATTCTACTTTTTTAAATATCACTGGCCAGGTCGGATTGGCATATGTGATTTCACCAACACAAACCGGAAAACTCATTTTGCAAACTCAAAAAACCAATGTGTTGCAAATAGACACTTCAATTGTAAAGGCAACAAAGAGATTACCTGACATAGCAGATGTGGCTGCTTTAAACATTGGGTTGGACTATGAATTATCTGCAACAGATTATCGATTTAATCCAACCAGAGGAAATGAAGCGTACATCTCTGTATTAACAGGAAGTAAAAACATAACAAAGAACAATGAAATAGTTCAATTGAAAGATCCAACTTTTAATTATAGTAGTTTGTACGATACGCTTAAATTAAAAAGCTATCAGGTGAGATTGAAAATGACGGCTGCTCATTATTTCAAGACAGGGAAACGTGCAGTTTTCAAAACAGGAATGAGCGCAGGTCTATTTGAAAGTGCCAATTATTTTAGAAATGAACAATTTCAAATTGGAGGGTATCGACTGTTGCGAGGTTTTGACGAGGAAAGTATTTTTTCTAATCAATACATTGTTGGAACTTTAGAATACAGGTATTTATTAAGCCAAAATTCAAACTTCTTTCTTTTTACAGATATTGGTTGGAGTAGCAACAAAATTACCGGAATCTCGAACAATTATTTGGGAATGGGGCTCGGGTTATCTTTAGAAACAAAAGGTGGGATTTTTAATATTACCTATGCAGTTGGAAAAAGAAATGATCTGGATTTTACCTTAAAGCAATCAAAAATTCACTTTGGATACGTAAGTATTTTCTAATCTGATAATTAAAATTTTTTCTCTCCTTCAGCTCGGATATTTTTGCTGCCTGTAAATTATAAAATTGAAGGGTCTCGTAACCATAATTTTTCTTTGGATAGGATTTGTTTCCGCATCTGCACAGCAAGATAGTTTTGCTAAAGTTGTAGGCGATAGCAGTAAGAAACCTATTTCAACAATAAATCCATCTCCGGCTAATAATCCGGTAATCAATCAGAATGCATCTGATTCTTTAATTAACAAGAATAAAGCTAACATTAAAGCAGATTTCTTAGAATTAAGTGCAGCAGCTAGCGATTCAATTAAAAAAGGCCTTACAAAAATCAATAGTATTACTAGACATCCAATTGATAGTTTTTACATAAAATTACTTGACAATCCTTTTTTCAGGACCACTCGACCTCCTATTTTCCTTATTGTAAATGAAAGAAAAAGCACACCCAAGGACGAATTGTTTTATCTGATTTGTGGATTGGTTTTTCTGCTTGCATTTATAAAACTCGCATTCAGCAGATATTTTTCAAATATCACAAAGCTTTTCTTTCAGCCTACATTTCGGCAAAAGCAAACAAAGGAACAACTATTGCAAAGCAATCTTCCTTCCTTTCTTCTCAATCTGTTTTTCATTTTTTCTGCTGGTGTTTATGTTGCTTTATTGACCCAATATTATCAACTAAGTGAAATAGGTTTGTGGAAATTAATTATTTATATTTCAACAATGCTTTTAGTTTTATATTCGGCTAAATACATCATTTTATCATTTGCCGGATGGGTTTTTAATGTTCAGGAAGCGGTTGATTCTTATTCATTTATTGTTTTTCTGGTTAATAAAGTTCTGGGAATACTCCTCTTGCCATTTGCGATCATCATAGCATTTTCTAAACAAAATTTCATAGAAATAGCTATTATAATTTCTGCCACAATGATTGCAATTATGTTTGCATATAGGTTTATTGCCTCTTTTGCACCTGTAATGAAAGAAATAAAGGTGGGTATTTTACATTTTTTGCTATACATAACTGCGCTGGAAGTTGTTCCACTTTTAATCATTTATAAGATGTTACTAATCTATTTATACAAATAGTCGCTAATTTTGCTCAAAATGACCTCGACAGCATGGTAAAAAATGGTGCTACAAACGGTTCTGCCGAACGGATAATCAAGAAGATTTTAATAACACAACCAAAGCCAGAAAATGATAGGTCTCCCTATTTTGATCTTGCTAAAAAATTCGATGTCGATATTGTCTTCCATCCTTTTATTAAACTGGAGGGAATAACGGCAAGGGAGTTTAGAAAACAGAAAATAGACATTGTATATTATTCTGCCGTAATTTTTACCAGCAGGAATGCAATTGATCATTTCTTTAGAATGTGCGATGAGATGAAGGTGTCTGTGAACCAGAATACAAAGTATTTCTGCATTACAGAATCTGTAGCCCTTTACTTGCAAAAGTTTATTTTATATAGAAAAAGAAAAGTCTTTTATGGTGCAGATGGTACTAATAAAAGCATGTTTGATGTGATTAATAAACACAAGGAAAATGAAAAATTTCTATACGTATGCAGTGAAAATCAACAAGATAATGAAATCGTAAGTTGGCTCAAAACACATAAGTGTGAGTATGCTTTGGCTTTTATGTACCGAACCATTAGTAATGAGATTAAAGACGTAATGAAAAAGCCATACGATGTTATTTGTTTTTTTACACCTTCAGGAGTTAGAAGTTTGTTTGATAATATACCAGAATTTAAACAGAAAAAAACGATGATTGGTGCATTTGGAAACAATACCTCTAGAGCCGTTGAAGATGCAGGGCTAAGCCTTGAAATAAAAGCACCTGCACCTTTGTCACCAAGTATGGTATCGGCATTAGATAGATTTTTGAATGGATTGAATAAATAATTTGCTTTTATAAACATATTTTGGGAACCGGCTTATCTGCCGGTTCTTTTATTTAAAACAGCTTTTTATGTCTAAGCATAAACATACCAACCGCCTGATTAATGAAACTTCACCATACCTTCTTCAGCATGCGCATAATCCTGTTGATTGGTATCCATGGGGAGAGGAAGCCTTTGAAAGAGCGAAGAAAGAAGACAAGCCCATGTTGGTAAGCATTGGCTATTCAGCTTGCCATTGGTGCCACGTAATGGAAAGAGAGAGTTTTGAGAATGAAGAAACAGCAGCTATGATGAATGAGCATTTCATCAATATAAAAATAGACAGGGAAGAACGACCAGATATTGATCATATTTACATGGATGCAGTACAGGCGATGTCGGGGAGCGGTGGGTGGCCCTTAAATATATTTCTAACTCCCGATTCAAAACCATTTTATGGGGGTACTTATTTTCCTCCTGTCAGAGCGTATAACCGAAGTAGTTGGCAAGAGGTTTTGGTTGGGGTTAGCAAAGCTTATGCTGAGAGAAAACATGAAATAGAAAGCCAGGCAGAAAATCTTACGCAGCATTTGAAAAATGCCAATGTTTTCGGAAATACAGATCTATTAGCTTTAGATAATGTGTTTGATAAAAGCAAATTGGAAGAAATTGCTACAAACATTTTGAAAGCAAGTGATAAAACATGGGGCGGCTTTGGCAATGCGCCAAAGTTCCCTCAAACTTTTGTTATTCAGTATTTATTAAAACACTATCATTTTGCAAAAGATAAAGAGGTTTTAAACCAAGCGTTGTTAAGTTTAGATAAAATGATTTATGGAGGTATTTATGACCAACTCGGTGGCGGTTTCGCAAGATACAGTACCGATGAAAAGTGGTTGGCACCTCATTTTGAAAAAATGTTGTACGACAACGCCTTGTTGATCGGAGTTTTATCTGAAGCATATCAAATAACAAAAAATGAGTTGTACAGCAATACGATTCAGCATACAATTGCCTTTATTGAAAGAGAAATGATGAGTGAAGCAGGTGCTTTTTATAGTGCCTTGGATGCTGATAGCGAAGGGGTAGAAGGCAAGTTTTATACTTGGAGTAAAGAAGAGATAAATAGTATTTTACTGGAGGAGGCAATGTTGTTTTGTGAGTTTTATAATATACAGGAAGAGGGAAATTGGGAGCATACCAATATTTTGTGGATTACCAATCCAATTGAACAGTTTGCTATTCTGCACAATATTTCGATCGAACATCTTTCGCAGCAATTTCAAAAGAACAAGGATTTGTTGTTGGCAGAAAGGAGCAAAAGAATAAGACCACAATTAGATGATAAAATATTGTTGGGATGGAATGCTCTGATGATTATTGCGCTTTGTAAAACGTATGCAGCTATAGGATTGTTGAAGTTTAAGGAAATGGCCTTGAAAAGTATTGGTTGTTTAGAAAAAATATTCATTGGTGAAAATGGAGATTGGAAACATACATACAAAAATGGGATTGCTAAATATCCTGCCTTTTTAGATGATTATGCATACCTGATTAGTGCTTATATTCATTTGCAAGAAATTACAGGGAATCAAGAATTTTTAGTAAAAGCCAAAAAGGTTACAGAAATAGTTTTGAAAAATTTCTGCGACGAAGAATCAGGTTTGTTCTTTTTTACAGGAATTAGTCAAAAGGACATCATTATTCGAAAAAGGGAGGTTCACGACGGTGCTATGCCATCTGGAAATTCAATTATGGCTATTAATCTTTATTATTTGGGCTATGTATTTGACCAAAAGTCATGGGTAATTCAAGCAAAAAAGATGATTGGACAATTTGAAAAAGCAATAGTACGTTATCCTACTTCGTTTGGAGTTTGGTCAGCACTATATTATCAGATTAGTAATGGCACAAGGGAAATTGCTATAATCGGAAAGTCCTCGCAGGATTTATTAACAATGGTGTTAAGTGAGTACTTACCAGACAGGGTTCTGCAGGCTTCTATTGTTGAGAATAATGATTTTCCGCTATTAAAAGGAAAGGAATTAGCGGAAGAAACACTAATATATTATTGTAATCAATATTCGTGTATGCAGCCTGTAAAAAGTGTGAAAGAGTTAAAAATGTTGTTAAAATGAGGTAATTCAAAAAAAATGATTTTAAATTGTACTTCGAAAAATTATTTTTGAGTAATAAAATACACGCCATAAGATAAACTCTACAAAACAAAACATAGAATAGATAGATAAAATTATACCCCAAGTATTGTGTTTTTGTAAGGGAATTAGGCAATAAGTTATTAATAAGAGTCGTTTTTACTTTTGTCTATACCTCCTTAAAGAAATTTAATGCTGGTGTATTTTTGTTTTTTCAGAAAATTATTTTGTTACATTTGCTCAATACCTTTTAATCGTTATTATTGAAAATGAGAAGTCAACTGTTTGCTTTAACAGCTATTACTGCCCTGGCACTTACAACTGCCGGTTGTGGCAGTAAAGGAAAGGGTAAGATCCAGGATGGTCAGCTCCATGGTGCGGTCATTAATAGCCGGCCTGGATTGCCAAGACCTTTTGGAATGGTATTTATACCGCCAGGTACTTTTCACATGGGGCCAAGTGATGAGGATATGAACTTTAGTTTTACTGCGCGTAATAAGCAAGTATCTATCAATGGATTTTGGATGGATGCTACAGAAATTACAAATAATGAGTACCGCCAGTTTACAAATTGGGTTAGAGATTCATTGTCTGCAAAAGAACTAGGTTATGGCAAAGAGGTTGACGGCAACTTTGCAGTAGATTGGAAAAGAGCGGATGCAATTAAGTATGGTGATAAATCCACTTTAGAAAAAATCTCTAAACTTACATTAACGCCAGACAATAGGTTGTATGGAAGAAATGAGATAGATCCCGATAAAGTAATCTATAGAGTTGAAAGTTTTAATTATAAAGATGCTGCCAAACTAGAGAATAAGGGAAAACCTCGTAGCACTTATATTGTTAAATACGATGAAAAAATTTATCCTGACACCTTGGTTTGGATGAGAGATTTCTCTTATTCTTACAATGAACCAATGTCGAAGAGGTACTATGCACATCCTTCATTTGGTAATTATCCTGTTGTTGGTGTTAATTGGAAGCAAGCTGTTGCATTTTGCAAATGGAGAACCAATTACATGAACAGTTACCTTGAAAGGAAGAAATTCGCTGTTGAAAGTGATTTCCGACTCCCTACAGAAGCAGAATGGGAGTATGCTTCAAGAGGTGGTCGTACTCAAGCACCTTATCCTTGGGGAGGTCCCTATTTAAGAAATAAAAAAGGATGTTTGTTGGCAAACTTCAAACCTGGTCGTGGAAATTATCCTGAAGATGGTGGTTTCTATACTGTAAGAGCCGATGCCTATTGGCCAAATGATTATGGTTTATACAATATGGCTGGTAATGTAGCCGAATGGACGATATCACTGTATTATGAAGGTAGTTACAACTTCCAGCATGATATGAACCCTGATATCCGTTGGGAAGCAAAAGACGCCGACCCTCCACGTATGAAGCGTAAAGTTGTTCGTGGTGGAAGCTGGAAAGATGTGGCCTATTATTTACAAACCGGAACAAGATCTTATGAATATCTTGATACAGCTAAATCTTATATCGGATTTCGGTGTGTAATAGATTTACCTGCTTCAACCAGAAAATAATTAATTGCATTAAAATTTGATTAAATTTTTTAATTAAAAATATTGTGGGGTATTATTTTATCCTATCAATGGTTTCCTATTCTATTTATATTCCTGTAAAACAAAAACAAAAACAAAAAAATGGCAGTTGCAATTCCTTCCAAAGTAAGTAAAGTAGTTGATATTTTCGTATCTGTCGCTGCGGCAGGCGTAATTTGGGGTGCCCTCCAAAAAATCCTCCACACACCTAGTGCAGATTTATGGCTTAAGATCGGTTTGGGTACAGAAGCAGTCGTGTTTCTTGTTTATGGTATTCTCTATATCATTTATCCTGCTATTGACGAGCATCACGGCGAATCTCATGCAAAACCTAGTGATAAAGGAAATCCTGCCCTTAAGAGTATGGAAAAAATGCTTGAAGAAGCGGATATTACACCTGTAAACCTTTCTAAATTGGGCGCAAGCTTTACTAAATTGGGTTCAACTGTAAACAATATGTCAGAAGTTGGCGATATTGTAAAAGCAACAGGTGATTATACACAAAAGACAAAAGCTGCTTCTGCTGCTTTGGACCTTGTGAAGGATGCTTATACAAACACTGCAAATTCTTTGTCTTCTTTCAATGCAGCAAGCGAAAGCACAAAACATTTTCACGATCAAGTTCAGGTTCTTACCAAAAACTTGTCTTCTTTGAATACAATTTACGAGTTAGAATTACAAGAAAGTAACAATCATCTGAAAGCTTTGAACAATTTCTATGGCAAACTTGCACAAACTTCTGCGGCTATGGAAGGTAGTGTTGAAGATGCTAAGAGAGCACAGGAGCAAATCGGAATGTTGGCAACAAACCTCGGCAAACTGAATTCAGTTTACGGAAACATGTTGACAGCAATGCAAGGGAGATAATCCTTTGAGATTGTGAAATAATTAATTCAATTCATAAATTTTATATAAAACTATAATAAGTCATGTCTTTACCAAAAGAGCCCAGGCAGAAGATGATCAATCTGATGTATTTGGTGTTAACAGCACTGTTAGCATTAAACGTGTCATCAGAAATCCTTAACGCCTTCAAAACCGTTAATAATAGCTTGGTGAATTCTAATTCAATTATTGATGTAAAAAATCAAAACATCTTTTCTTCTTTCGAGGCAAAGTTAAGAGACCCCCAAAGTGCAGAAAAGGCAAAACTTTGGAAGCCAAAGGCAGATATGGCTAAAACTTTGGGTGATGACATGAGCGCATATCTTGAGGGTTTAAAAGTAGAGTTAATGAAAGAGGCAGGTCAGCTTACTCCAGGTGGTCCTTTTAAAGAGGATAATTTGGATGCCGCCACTCGTTTATTTCTTGAAAATGCAGGAGGAAAACCTACCAAGGGAAAAGAATTGCTAGATAAATTGACAAAATACAGAAACAATCTATTAGATATAGACCCATCTGTAAGAGCAGAGTTTGAAAAAATATTGCCAATTGATTTGGCACCGCCAAAAAGTAACAACGAAGCCGCTAAAAAGGATTGGGCATTTGGATATTTTCATATGACCCCATCCATTGCAGGAATTACTATGCTTAGTAAATTTGAGAATGACGTAAAAAACTCAGAAGCTTTAGTGGTTGATTTTCTGCACAGAAAAATTGGTGAGGTGGTTGTTGTTTATGATGAATTCCAAGCTTTGGCTATGCCAAGTTCTACTTATCTTATGCCAGGTCAAGATTTAACCATTACTGCAGGTGTAGGTGCTTTTAGTAAAGCAGCAAGACCTACCGTAACGATTGATGGTTCTAATGTTCCATTGGGGGTTGAAGGTTTTGCAGAATACAAAACCAAGGCGGGTGGTACAGGTGCATATTCAAAAACTGTTACAGTTTCTTTCAAAAAGCCAGATGGTACACCAACATCTATCACTAAGAAAATAGACTTCACAGTAGGTGCGCCAACAGGTGCGAGTGTAAGTGCAGACGCCGTTAAAGTATTGTATATCGGTCTAGATAACCCGCTTACAATTTTAGGCGGTACTGCAGGAGATGAAAAGACTTCAGCCCGTATTGAAAGTGGTGAATTGCAAAAAACTGGTCCTGGAAAATACATGGCCAGAGTAGGAACACCTGGAAAAACTACTATCAATGTAGTAGTTCAAAGTGATGGAAAAACGACATCTACTCCTTTCGAGTTCCGTGTTAAGAGAGTTCCAGATCCAACTCCTATGATTGGTGCAAGCAAAGGCGGAAGAATGCGTGTAAATGATTTCAAAGCACAAGCGGGTGTAAGAGCTGAACTTGAAAATTTCGTTTTCGAAGGTGTTAAGTTTGATGTAATTTCATACGTAGTATATGCTACTGGAGCGGGATTTACAGAAAATCCAGGAATTTCACAGAATGGTGGAGCTTATTTCAACGATGCCTCTAAGAGAGTAATTGAAAAGAGCCGTCCTGGTACGACCATTGTAATTGATGAAGTAAGAGCTAAAGGACCAGGTGGCGATACAAGAAACCTGCCTCCTATGGCGTTTAATTTATTTTAATTTTTATCCTATGAAGAAGAGTGGTTTGAAAATTGTGTTGGTTGCTTTATCAGCAGTAATCATTACCTCCGATGTATGTGCCCAAAAGCGTACTACTAAAAGTCGTAAAACTACAGGTGGCACTAGTAGTGGCTACGGTTCTAGTTCTTCTAGCGGATATGGTGCACCTTCTGGCACTTCATCTAATTCAGGGAGCACCGGAACTTCAACAGGTTCTGGTACATCTTCGAGCGGATATGGTTCTAGTGGATACGGAAGTACTGGTAGTACAACTGGCGCAAGTACTGGATATGGTGGTGCTTCTGCACCTGCTGCTTCATCCAATCAACCATTTAAAACTACCCTTCCAATAAAGTTTATTAAGGGTTCAGGAAGTGGAATTGGAGATTCAGTTGCGCCATCGCTCAGAATTGACAACGCTATTGATAGAAACTTGGTTAAAGACAGAACACCACTTACTTATGAACATATTCGTGAGGATGATGCTGTATTTAAGCAAAGAATATGGAGAGAAATAGATACTCGTGAAAAAATGAACCTTCCTTTTAGGTATGCTGCCAATGAAGACAATGGTAACCAGCGGTTCATTTCTATTCTGTTCAATTCTATACAAGCAGGTGATGTAACTGCATTTAACGGGGATGACGATCGGTTTACTACTCCCATGACAAAGGAGGAAGTCTCTAAAATCATTACCGGAGGTTTGGATACATCTACTGTGTTAGACATGAATGGAGATCCAGTTAGCTATGAAGTGAGACAAAGAATGATTGAACCTGATTCTATTTATCGTTTTCGTCTTAAAGAAGAGTGGATATTTGACAAAGAGTCTTCAAGGATGTTTGTTAGAATTTTGGGAATTGCTCCTATTATGATGCAATACACTTCTACAGGTATTCCTATTGGAGACAGGATTTTATTTTGGGCTTATTATCCTGATTTAAGACCTACACTTGCAAAATTTGAAGTTTTCAATGGTAAAAATTTCAGTGGTAGAATGAGTTGGGAAGAACTATTCGAAAGTCGTTTCTTTAGTAGCTACATTACGAAATCTACTTATGAAAATCCATACGACAGAAGTTTACGTGAATATATCAAAGACCCACTTTTCCGTTTGCTTGAAGGAGAGAATATCAAAGAGAAAATCTTTAATTACGAACAAGATCTTTGGTCATACTAAATCTGTAAAATATATTTTGATTAAGCCCGGTTTAATAGCTGGGCTTTTTTTATCTTAAAATTTCACAACACTTCAATTGTACTATTATAGAGCCATTTGGTTTCCTTAAACCTTTAATTGGGTTCGGTCTTTTATAGCATTCAAATTGGCTTTTTCCGAGGTGTTTTTTTTGATTAGTGATAAAAGGGATGGCTTGAGCCATAACAGTTTTTCAGCCCAAAAAGTATATTAATTCTAGCTAGGTTGATTAGTAGATTAAAGCCACCTCATTACATAGGAATTTGATTGATCTTGCTAAATGCCATTTTCATTATTATCAATTTTCTGAATGAAATTTTCTGAATTTTAGACCAAGTAAATTTTGAGTGAAAAAGTTTGTACTCATTTTTATTGGTATGACCCATACCTCTTTGTGTCATTATATACATGACACAACCTGTTTTTAATAGTATTTTTATAAATCATTTTGACAAATTAAATGCAATTTCAAATTTTTTTTCAGCATATATCGAAGGAATAGAACGTAAATATTTTATAACTGGTTGATTTACAGTTTTTAATTAATTTATATCAAGATTACGATATTTGCATGACTTTCCTTATTTTTACGGCGGTTTTTCATAGGATATTGGATTTTAAAAACGGGGCTGGATGTTTATCCTGGCCCCTTTCTTTTTTTATTTCATAATCTTCCATCCTAAATAATGTAGTTACTATTTCAACATTTTTATCTCCCACTCTTGCAATCTTTTTTTTTGAGTACTCCATATCTAACATAATCTCCGGTTATCTACTTTATTATACTGAGAAAAGAAATCTAAAACCACATCTTTAAACTACTTTGAGGGAGAATATTTCATTAAGAATTTACTTGGGCTAATTCAATCATAGTTATCAGCATACACGTTTGCTTCTTACCTTCGCTGTGTTATGGAAATTACGCTAGAAACCGCCAAACAACTTCGTCTTACTGAAGATGAGTTTGAACAAATAAAAATTATCATGGGCCGTACGCCCAACTTTACTGAACTATGTGCTTACAGTGTTATGTGGAGTGAGCATTGTAGCTATAAGAATTCCATTAAATGGTTGAAGACCTTGCCTCGGGATGGAGAGAAAATGTTAGTGAAGGCAGGTGAGGAAAATGCTGGATTAATGGATATGGGAAACGGTTTTGGTGTTGTGTTCAAAATTGAAAGTCATAACCACCCAAGTGCTATTGAACCTTTTCAAGGTGCTGCGACTGGCGTTGGTGGTATTCACCGCGATATTTTCACTATGGGAGCAAGGCCAATAGCAGCGCTCAATAGTCTTCGTTTTGGAAAACTGGATGAAGCTAAAACGCAACATTTGGTTGGCGGAGTTGTACACGGCATTGGACATTATGGTAACTGTTTTGGTGTACCAACCGTTGGAGGTGAAGTTTATTTTGAAGAACGATATCATACCAATCCTTTGGTAAATGCCATGAGTGTTGGAATTGTAAAGATTGGTGAAACAATTAGTGCAACAGCTGAGGGTATTGGCAATCCTGTTTTTATTGTAGGGAGTGCTACAGGAAAGGATGGGATGGGAGGAGCTAGTTTTGCAAGTGCTGACATCACTGCAGAAAGCGCAGATGAATTACCTGCTGTTCAGGTTGGCGATCCGTTTCAAGAGAAAAAATTATTAGAAGCATGTCTAGAAATAATAAAAACAGGGGCTGTAGTTGGAATGCAGGATATGGGTGCTGCAGGTATCATTTGTTCAACAGCAGAAATGAGTGCAAAGGGCCAAGTAGGAATGGACATCAACTTAAGTAATGTACCAACAAGGCAGAAGCACATGAAAGCATGGGAAATGCTGTTAAGTGAAAGTCAGGAGCGCATGTTGGTTGTAATAGAAAAAGGAAGAGAGAAGGATGTGTTGGATATATTTGAAAAATGGGATTTGCCCGCTAGTCAAATAGGAAAAGTGACTGATACAGGAGTGCTCAGGTTTTACCTTGATGACGAACTTGAAGCCGTATTGAATGCTGATAGTTTGGTATTGGGTGGTGGTGCACCACAAAATAATAGAGAATATAAGGAGCCGGTATACTTTGCTAAGATCAAGTCTTTCGACGAAAATGCTATTCCAGTTCCTGAAGATTTGTTGGCTATTGCCAAACAATTAATACAGTTGCCAAACATTGCAAGTAAGCGTTGGATTTATAATCAATATGATAGTATGGTAGGTGCAGCTACCGTAAGTACCAACTCACCAAGTGATGCAGCAATAGTGTTGGCAAAAGGAACGGGTAAGGCATTGGCGATGACCGTTGATTGTAACAGCCGATACGTATTTGCAGATCCATACAAAGGAGGAATGATAGCTGTAGCAGAGGCTGCCAGAAATATTGTTTGTTCTGGAGGAGAGCCGCTGGGAGTAACCAACTGCCTCAACTTCGGCAATCCCTTTGATCCAGAAGTATATTACCAGTTTGTGAAATCAGTTACGGGAATGGGAGATGCCTGTCGCGTTTTTAATACTCCCGTTACCGGAGGAAATGTAAGCTTCTATAACCAGAATCCGGATGGAGCAGTTTATCCAACTCCCACCATTGGCATGGTGGGTATCCTTGATCATATAGAGGATAAAATGTCGCTTGATTTTAAGCAAAAAGGCGATGTGATTTATATGATCGGTGCTAGTAAGAATGATTTCAGTTCATCTGAATACCTACATAAGCTTTTGGGTGTAGAATATTCACCTGCTCCCTATTTTGAAATTGATGAAGAGTTTAAAGTGCAACAGCTGGCTAAACAACTTATAAAAACTAAACTGTTGCAAAGCGTACATGATATTAGCGAAGGCGGATTGATAACCGCATTGCTTGAATGTGGCTTCAACAGAAATGTTGGTTTTGATGTACAGCAAAGTGCAAAAGAAATTAGATGTGATGCCTATTGGTTTGGAGAAGCTCAAAGCCGGATTGTAATAAGTTGCACAATTAAAAATGCCGAAGCTGTTTTAGCGGAGTTAAAAAAGTCTGAAATCCCATTTGAGTATCTTGGGATAGTGACCGATGGTAATATTGATATAGAAGGTAAATATTGGGGAAACATTAATGAATGGAAAGACTTGTATGATACGGCCATCGAAAAACAGATGACATAGTTGCATTCAATAGGTTTCTTTTGAAGAATATTATTTAGCAAAAGCGGAGGAGAAAATGAATATAGATTTCAATCAAATATTATCCGAAGAAGATCTTTTTTCTTCTAATAAGAGTGCTTGTATTATTGTAACTGGAGCGGCAGGTTTTATCGGCAGCTGCATGGTGCAATTTCTAAATGAGCAAGGATGTGAAAACCTTATTCTGGTAGACGATTTTGGAGTAGAGAAGAAAAGAAGAAACTGGGAAAGTAAAAAGTTTGTTGAGATTGTTGAGCGCTATAATTTGTTTGATTGGCTTTTTCAGCATGATCCATTAATCAGTTATGTTATTCATCTTGGTGCCAGAACTGATACAACTGAGTTTGATTATGCCATTCACCAGAAATTGAATGTGGAGTATTCGCAACAAATATGGGACTATTGTGTGCGTAAGAAAGTGCCATTGATTTATGCATCATCGGCTGCTACTTATGGTTCGGGAGAAAAAGGATATAATGATGAAACTGATCCAAATCTATTAGATCCTTTAAATCCATATGGAGTTAGTAAAAATGAATTTGATAAATGGGCTTTGAATGAAAATTTTCATCCTCCGTTTTGGGCAGGACTAAAGTTCTTCAATGTGTATGGCCCAAATGAATACCACAAAGAAAGAATGGCGAGTGTGATATTTCATTCATTCAACCAAATACAAAAGAATGGAATAGTAAAGTTGTTTAAAAGTCATCAGCCGGACTTTGAAGATGGAAAACAGCTAAGGGACTTTGTTTATGTAAAAGATGTGGTTAAAGTTATTGTATGGCTGATGGAAACCAGCCAACAACCAACAATCAACCCCACACATTTATTATCCGGAATTTATAATTTGGGAACAGGCAACGCAAGAACGTTTGAAGACCTTGTAAAAGCAACTTTTTCTGGATTGGATAAAAAAGCAAATATTG
>JANMZN010000163.1:0-8393 GCA_031383285.1 Segetibacter sp. | reverse complement strand
AGATAGAATTTGGTCATTAGGTAAAACTCCCATTCTTGACATCGATGTTAAGGGTGCCATTCATGTTCAAAAACAGTTTCCACAGGAATCGTTCTCTTTATTTGTTCAACCACCTTCGGTAGATGAACTTAGAAAAAGATTAGAAGGCCGGGGAACAGAAACACCTGAAAATATGGAAACCCGATTGAGTAAAGCCAATTATGAAATGTCATTCAATCATTCTTTTAATCAGGTGATTGTAAACGATACATTGGAGCATGCCTGTGTTCAAACAGAAAATGCCATCCTCAATTTTCTAAATAATTAGTACATGAAACTATATGGTATTCCAAACTGCAATTCTGTAAAAAAAGCCTTTGATTGGTTAAGTGATCATAAGATTGCCTATGAATTTCATAATTACAAAAAGAGCGGCATCACTAAAAATACACTTTCGGATTGGTGCAAAAAAACAGATTGGCAAAAGTTGGTCAATAAACAAGGCAGTACATGGAGAAATTTAGATGCAGAAGTGCAACAGTCAATTACAAACAAAACGTCAGCTATCCAACTGATGATGGAACAGACTTCTGTAATCAAAAGACCCGTTATAGAATTCGGAGATCAACTTTTAGTAGGATTTGATGAAGCAGCATTCGAAGCAGCATTTTTATAAAAACGTTTTCAACAATAATTAAACATTACAGTTTATGTCCTTCAAGAATAAGACAGTTTTCATTACCGGTGCTAGCCGCGGCATTGGCAAAGCAATTGCTTTAAAACTGGCTGCAGCCGAAGCAAATATTGTGGTAGTTGCAAAAAGCGTGGAAGAAAACCCAAAGCTTGGCGGTACTATTTATTCTGCAGCCGAAGAAATAGAAGCTGCAGGAGGTAAAGCAATAGCTGTTCAATGTGACATAAGGGATGAAGCACAAATAAACAATGCCGTTGAAAAAGCAGTTGCAAAGTTTGGCGGTATTGATATATTAATCAACAATGCCTCTGCCATTTCATTGACTACTACAGAACAAACCGACGCCAAGCGTTTCGACCTGATGCACGACATCAATGTGAGGGGAACTTTTTTGGTTAGCAGGGCATGCATACCTTATTTGAAATTGGGGATCAATCCGCATATACTCAACTTGTCTCCGCCCATTAATATGGACATTAAATGGTTGAAAGGACATGTGGCATATACCATGAGCAAATACAACATGACGATGATTGCCCTTGGCTTGTCCGGGGAGTTGAAGCCATTCAATATTGCAGCCAATACTTTGTGGCCACGAACCACTATTGCTACTGCAGCTGTTCAGAATTTGCTCGGCGGCGATGCCTTGATGAAGATGAGTCGCAAACCTGAGATTATAGCTGACGCTGCATTTTATATTTTGCGTCGACCGTGTTATGAATGCACGGGCAACACTTTTATAGATGAAGAGGTATTGGCTGCCGCAGGCATCACAGATCTTGAACAATATGCCATTACCCCCGGTGGTAAATTGTATACAGATTTGTTTTTGTAGGTCTCCTGACTCCACACTATTATCAAAACCTTTCTTTGCAAATGCTGAAATTGCAAAACCGGTACGCTCATAACCATAACATTATTTGGCGGTTAAGGACTTTGCACAATTAAGTATAGAAAAATCAAACTCCACCTGATGTGTTCTACTACCAAAGGTTGAGTTTTTCGCCTAGGTGAGTCATCCACCGAAGGTTGGGTAATGTGAAAACTATTATTGCCTGTATTACCTTTTTAGTGTTCGATTTTAGGAAAGTCAGTAAAATCTTTAATATACTTTGTAAAGTCTAGTCCAGAACACTCAACCTTCCCTTTTGTATAAGATAGATAAAATGTGATATTACCTTTAGCCTCAGAACCTACTTTGTTATTTTCAAAATGGTCGAGCAAATAATCCTGTCTGATTATTACAGGTTTTGTCCACTCATCGTTTTGTCTAACTAAAAATATGTAGTGAACCAAAATATTAGAAATGTTGCGAAGATTTTTAACTGACACACTAAATTGTCCACTAAAACTGTCTTTTCTCTCAGTAGAAGTTGATGTTTTAACCTGAACTCTTCTCAATGTGCCATTATCGTCTTGAACAACAAAAATATCATCTCCAATATCGACCTCTGGAATGGCGACATTCCAGCCGAGCATTAAAAATTCCGACATGACGTTTAAGTGTCCAGCCTTGCCGAGGTACTGATTAAACTTTTTCGTCACGAGGTGTTAATTTATGTAAGATATTTCCTGTTTGAGTGTCAATGAATTGAATCTCACCAAATTGATTTAAATCGTTTTCATTGTCAACACCTAATAGGGCTGGATAAATATGGGTTTCAAGTTTACCTGCATAAATTTCAAAGTCGCTTTTTGTGTCATACCCCACGAAAATATTATTAGCGGGGTGAGCATTAGGAAAAAGTTTTTTAATAAAATCGCGGATGGATGGTGTAATACTAAATGAGTATCCATCCATTTGCTTGTTTACGTTTATTTTGATTGTGTCCATTTTAAAAAGTATTATGGGTTAAAGATAGAAAAATAATAACAGGAACTAGGTTTAGATGGTGTTTTTGCCTTTGGTCGGGTGTTAGCCAAAAAAGTTATTCGGCAACGCCTTTGTTGGTTCTTCACCTTCAAACACAAACTCGCTTGTAAAACTTCTTCTTGTCCTCATTGGGTCTCCTGAAAGGGCCACTGCATTGTTTTTGAAAGTTTCTATTGTTAGTTAATTTATTACCGTTGTACTTTACCTGCATTATTTATATTCGCATTGTGTTTCCAGAACAACATATAGCAAAATGTCTAAACTATATTATACCCCTTCACCTTTTATCCAAGACGGGCTATCTGGCAAGCACACAAGGCTTGGAAAGAAGACAGCAGCCGGACGAAAGTTTTACGAACAAGCAATAGATGGTTTTGGATGTCTAACTCATTATTTGGGTTATAGTATGCGGTTAACAAACGCCCTTTACCCGCCTTTCAGTCGCAGGTGATAACACCCTGCGACGGCTGCGCTGCAACACCTACACGGGCAAAATTGTTTTGGTAATTGCGGGAATTATTTTAGTATATTTGAAATTAGAAGTCAATAATATACCTTTCCGTATTATTCTGTAATTCTTGATACAAAAATTTTATATCTTAACCCATGTATAAAACTATTCTTTTCTTACTTCATTGGACTTTATTAGGCTCATGCAATACTGTAACTTCTAAAGTTGAGAAAATGGAAAAGCCACATAATGATACCTTGACGACTGAAAGGAATTATTCCATTTTTCATGATAAGCTAACTATTTTATCTCCTGTTAAGCCATATGAAGAAGATGCAACAAACACCGTTTCCAAATTGGCACTGAGTGCTTATACTGACATAAAAAAATATTCGTTTATGCCTCTTTTAAAAAAAGGTATGGTGTTACTTACCGTGTCCGAATTTAAAGATGCAGATAGTTCGTTCAATGCAGCACAGCACCTAAAAGAGATAATAGAAGTTAGTGAGAGCAACGAAAGCATTTCGATTAATTATGGACCCCAAAATCCTTTGGAGCACAATGCATTTTCCGGATTTTGGTCGATAGCAACAACAACCTTTGAGGGAAAGGAAAGTTCTAGTATGTATTTAAATGTTATGACTGATAAAAAGATAATAATTACAACTCTTGCAGTTTTTGAATTAGAAGATGACTTAAATATTATAAAAAAACTTGTTGTTTCGATTGGAAAAAAACAATAATTATGGGAATACGACCTTAGAACAAACGTATTTGTTCAATAGGAAGCTTGATCTTGTGCCTTTACATTTGTCCCTCACATGCAAATATGCGCACATAGAAAGTAATTGGTAAAGAATACCAACAGCCGCGTAAACACCAACATGGGCAAGAAGGAAAAACTAATAACTTTGAAATGTTGTTATGCTAACGAGAAATCAAATAGAAGCTGAATTAAGTCTTGCATATGTACAAGCTGTAGCTGCTATGGAAACATTTGCAATAGATGTACCTCACGTTGATAGTGATAGTGTTGATGCAGTTATTTCTGGAAAAGGAAAAATTGACTCATCTTCTTTATGCCATTCTCCACGCATTGAAGTGCAATTGAAGGCATCAATAAACGCACAGCCAAACGAAAAAGGGGAAATACCATTTGACCTTTCAATAAAAAATTATGATGACTTGCGGGCTGAAACTATGTTGCCTCGTTTACTCATACTCTTAGCATTACCTCAACAACAAACAGATTGGCTCATGCATCACCCAGATAAGCTAATTATGCAGAAATGTTGCTACTATTTGAATTTGAAAGGGCAACCTGCCAGTGCAAACGGCGGACATCAAAGAGTGTATGTTCCAACAGCAAATGTATTAACGCCAACAGCTTTAAAGACTTTAATGATTAAAGCGTCCAAATTAGAAGATCTATGACAGTGAACGACATACTCAAAGCTGTGCCTGAGTTGAAGTTTACTGAACTTCAGGCTTACCTTAGAAATACAGGATGGGCAAGAATTGAAGTCCCCAAAAATAGCATTGCCTTATTTCAAAAGCAAACTGGTAATACCTTTTTTGAAACTCTTTTGCCACTCTCAAAAGACTTTTCAGACTATTCTTACAGAATTGTTGATGTTCTCGAGAGCATTGCACAAGCAGAAAACAGAGAAGTTCATCAAGTGCTAACTGATTTATCAATCCCTCCTGGAGATACGGTAAGATTTAGGGTAATTAATCGGGATACTGTTGGTGGAACAATTTCTTTTTTGGAAGGATTTAATCTTTTGGAGAGTGCTAAAAAGGCACTATTTACAACAGCATGCGATATTGTTCAACCTGAAAAATATCATAAAAGGTTGGGTTTAAAAGGAGCTCAACAATTCATTGAGGAATGCAGATTAGGTCAAACAGAGAAGGGAAGTTTTATTGCCTCAGTAATCTGCCCTTTTGTAAACCAAACGCCAGAAGACAAAGCACATCAACTTTCGATCTTTAATCAAGCTGATGAATTCAAGCAATCTCTTACACGAAAAGTAACCATAAGATTGATGTCTTCTTTGGCAGAAATTAAAATTGCTATTGACAGAGGTGAAGAAAACAGAATTGTTGACCTTGAAGGAGAAAATATAATAAGTGGGAATTTTTTGGAAAGTATAGTTGAATTAAACTCTACTAAAGAAACCACAGAAATAGAAATCATGACTAGTTGGTCAGTATTTGCAAAAGAACAACCTCAAATTGCGAAAGCCATAAAATTTAGTAATGATTATATACCGGTGCTGGAAAACATAATAAGTAAAATCAAGCCGGTTGACAAAGGTTTTGAAGATGATTTTGTTGGCAAAATATCATTAACAAAGGCAGACCCTGATATACACTCTAGAACCGAAGGGGAAATAATATTAAATTACATCATTGGTGACGAAGAAAGGGTATCTAAAGCAAGAGTTATTTTGAAGAGCGAAGACTATGATAAAGCCTGTGAAGCCCACAAACAAGGAAAGTCTGTTAAAGTAAGAGGTAAGCTCGTAACGGTTGGACGTACAAAGGCAATAGAAAATCCTTCTTTTGAGATTGTTCAGTAATTGCTCTAATAAACTAGTCCACATCGTAGGCTGCTGGTAAAGAATAATAACATAGGCGTAATAAATATTCAACACAATCATGAAGTTAATTTCAATAATCATATTATTTTTTTTGTCTCTACAAGGATATAATCAAACCGCTGTGGAATATTTCAACAATGGGAATAAAAAGTTAGGACAACTAGATTATAAAGGAAGTCTAGTTGATTTTAATAATGCGATTGAACTAAATCCCAAATTAAAAGAATCCTACGTCAATAGAGGGTTAATAAAAGAAAAACTTGGAGACAGTATAGGCGCAATGAGTGATTACACTAATGCAATATTGATTTATAGTAAATTTACTGTAGCTTACTACAATAGAGGATTTCTAAAACAAAACTTATTAAATTATAGAGGAGCAATTGAAGATTATCTCAAGGCCATTGAAACAAATCCAAAATTTGAATCGTATCCCCTCCACCAACCCCGTCATTTTTTATTTAACAATGCCGCATAATTTTGTGGCAGCAGTTCTTCTATAGCATTTATTTTATGGTCGTTGATATTTTCAAAAAAGTAGGTAAGCCATTCAATAGGGTTTACTTGGTGCAGCTTGCATGTAGCAAACAAGCTGTACAACATTGCACTTCTCCCGGCAGCTTCATGATTGCCCGCAAACAAATAATTTTTGCGGCCAATGGCCACCGGGCGTACGCTGTTTTCTACCAGGTTATTATCTATTCTTAAATTACCATCCCGCAGGTACACATTTAATTTATCCCAGCGGCTGAGGGTATATTGTAAAGCTATGCCCAGCGGGCTTTTTGGCAAGCTGTTAAGGAGTTGTGTTTGCAGTATTTGATGCAGTGTTGTTAATAGGGGCACTGCATGTTCTTGGCGATAGTTTTTTATTTCATCAGGGGTGTAATTATTTTCCACGCAATGTTTTTCTGCCGCATACAGCAATTGTATTTGTGTAAGCACTTCGCTTGCTTTTGCATTATCAAAACTTTGGGCATCTATAAATTTACGCCTTGCATGTGCCCAGCAATTTAATGTGGTAATACCTTCCACTTCATCAAACTGATTGTAGGCAGCATACCCATCTGTTTGCAGATAGCCCTGATAATTTTTCAATGTTTCCTTTGGCCACTCCGCAGCACGGCCTGTTTGGTATTTAAACAATACCTGCCTGCTACCGGTGTTGTAATATATCCAGAAATATCCCTGGTGGGTGGTGCCTTTTTTTGCTTTATCTAAAACTTTAATGGGCGTTTCATCTACACTTAAATAGTTTGTGCGGAGCACCTGCCGCTCGTGTGCCTGGTAGAGCGGCTCTAATAAGTGGCAGCCTTGCTTAAACCAATTATTTACGGTGTTATCTTCTAATGTTATTTTTTGCCGGCTAAACATTTGCATTTGCCTGTAAATGGGTAAGTGATCTATGTATTTACTTACCATCAGGTGCGATAATAAAGAAGCACCCACATAACTTTTTGCAATGGGCATGTTGGGCAATGCTGCTATTACACGTTTTGCCTGTGTGCTATCTGCTGTGGGCTTTATATACTCGGGGCGAATGTATTTTTTTACGTACAGCTCGCCTTGCTGGTATTCTAATATTTCTGTAATCTCTTCGCCTACCGGCTGCAGGCCGCTTACATCTTCTACAGGGGTAAGAATTATTTCTTCTCTGCGTAAGTTTGCTGGCAATGGTTTGCGGCCCGGATGATTTACACGAACAACAGTTTGCTTTACATCATACCCCTTTATATGCTTCATGCTTTCTACAACTACTTCGGCTATCTTATCGTTTTCAAATAAGGAAGTTTGTTGTTCATTGCTATTAGGATTAAGCTTAAACTTTTCTTGTTTGCCGCTAAAAATAAATTTTTGTAATTCGAGGATTTGTAAACGGAGTAAATTTATTTGCTGAGATTGAAGGTCATTCTGCTGCTGGTGTTTTTGTTCAGCTATCTGGTAAAATTCTAATATTTTTTGCTGCTCTGTAGTAATAGATAATTGCTGCTCATACAGAATTTTAAAATCGATATGTTGTGCAGTATTATTGATAGATAAACATAGTCAACTACTATGCCACACAAAAGCTGTATCTCAATATTGGCAGTACTTTTAAGTGTTTATGATAAATCTTTTTTTATGCCTGACAGATTGCAGGATAACACCTTGCAAAATATGTTGCAGTGCCAGATGGGTGAGCAAAATGTCAGTTCCATTTTGTGCAGTGCCAGGTTTTTCAAACGTGCCTTTTTCTAATCTTTTTTCATACAGTGCAAAACCATCCTTATCCCATTGCAATAATTTTATTTGGTTGTGCCGCTTGTTGATAAACACAAACACATCGCCCAATAAAATATTTTTCTTCAACTCGTTTTGTACAATACCGCACAACCCGTAACAGCCCTTGCGCATATCGGTTACCTGGTTGTAAAAATAATACCGCTCTGCAGCACTAAGGTGTAGCATACTAACTCATTAGTTGTTGAATGTATTCAACAGGTGGCATGGCTTCAAAACTTATACGCTTGCCATTTGTAAAAGTAATACTCACTAGTGCATTTAATAGTACCGGCGTGATGGATATAAATTTACCCGGCTCTTGTGGTTGTAGTTTTTTTTGCCAATAATAATAATTGGATAGTTTTAACTTGTGCTCGCTGCAGTATGCTTCTACCTTCATTTTACTTTCTTTGCAGGAAGCTATATGCATCCGCATTAACTCAGCCCGAATTGTTTTATCTTGTTCCATAGTAACAAAGATGCAACCGCATTTTTATTGGAGCAAGATGGGGTTGGTGGAGGGGATAC
>JANMZN010000017.1:0-6238 GCA_031383285.1 Segetibacter sp. | reverse complement strand
TGCTGGCAAACCGAATGTTGGTGAAACGGTGCTTTACAAGCTGCTTTATTTTTCCGACTTCAATTATTATGAGTTGTATGAAGAACATTTAACTGGTGCAAAATATCGCAAGTTGCCTTATGGTCCAGTTCCACAAAAGTTTGATACTATCGTTTTACAAATGATTGATAAAGGTCAGTTGCAAAGAGTGAAAACAGCATATCATGGCTTTCCTCAAACTCGTTACCTGCCTTTGGTGAAAGCCGATTTAACTGAATTGAAAGCAAGTGAGAAAGAAGTAATTGATAGAGTAATTGAACAACTAAGCGATTGGAGTGCTGCTTCCATAAGCAACTATTCTCATAAGGATATGCCTTGGTTAGCTTCAAAAGAAGGAGAAGAAATAAATTATGAATTAGCTTTTTACAGAGATGCTCCTTTCTCGGTGAGAAACTACGGTGACGAAATTGAACAACAATGACCTTTGATGAACTTGTAGAATTTAATAAGGACTTGAAAAGCCTGTTAAAAAAATACAGAACGCTGAACGAAGATTTGGAAGTGGTGAAAAAAGTGTTGGAAGTAATACCGCAAGAAAGACCACCGTTTAGTTTTCGTATTGATAATTTGGGTTTGGAGACCTGTGTCATCAAAGTAAAAAAAATTGCCTGTAAAGCATTAAAAGGTCGTGGAGTAAATTCAGGGTTGAGATTAATTTATGCTCACTTTGAAGTGGAACAAAAAATAACATTCATTGAAATTTATCATAAGAACGATAAAGAGAATGAGGACAAACAAAGAATTATTAACAACTTTAAATAAATATTCCAGCAGGTGTTCTTCACCTGCAAATCCACCTATTGCGCCGTGTGTCTTCCCCTAAAAAACCTAACCTGATCGCGATATACGATTGTTGCTTGAGGATATGCAGGAAGCTGCTCAAAAAATTACATTTATCAGTTTATGAAGTTTGATAGCAAGCGCCTAAAAACAAATTGCAAACAAACTCCGCATTGTCTTTCCGATCACGCCGCGGCGGAGAGGAAACCCTAAGATTGTGCTATACAGACTCCTCCTTAGGTCGGAGTGACAATGCAGGAAGGTTGGAGTGACAATGTGGACTAAACCCCTACACTTGCCCCGCAAACCATGACACTCAAACAATTAATACACGACTACTGTTTGCAGGAAAATCTTTTCTGCATGTTTAAAGAGAAGCCTTACAATCTGTTCAGTATATCTTGAAACTCCTCTTTGTCGATTTCCAAAGCATTAATAATTTGCTTCATAATCCTTTCTGGTACGGGGTCGATGTGGGTTTGTATTGTAATAGGTCTTAGTAAATCCTGTCTTGTCCAATGCTCATGCCCACCCGTTGTTCGTTTGGTTTGGCAACCGACCTTCAATAAGAATTTTCTACATGCGCTCATCGAGCCATTTTTAAAAGGAGTGGTTGAATTAAGCAACAGCGGGTACGTTTACTTGATAATTTGAGGTAGAATATTGCTTTGAGTTGACAATGTCTTTCAACTGTTCGTTGGTGTTTATTAAGTCTGACATTTGAGGTGCATACATTGGCTTTTTCTTACTTTTTATTTTCCAACCGAGCCTTTGCATTTCAATAAACAAAGTATTCTTATTAAGCGTATATCTTAGAAATTCATCCAAAACAACCGTAAGGCTTTCTTTTGCTTCTTCTGCTGTATTGCCATACCCGGTTAAATCAAATGAGGGCATGTAGGCATAGTGAATAGCTTCTTCTTCAAAAAACAACACTTGTAAATCAATTGTTACTGACTTATTACCGACTTTTTTTTCACCTTTCAGTTTTCCTGATTGCATAGTGTAATGTAAATACTATAGCAATATACAACCCAATTGAAACTCCCGCTGTTGCGAAAGTCAGTTTTGACAAAAAAATTACTTTGTTTAGAACCTGCTATTATGAAAAAAGGACTTGTGATTGTTTTTCTAATCCGCCTTGTCGGAGCGGAAACCCTAAGGATGTGCTATAGAGACTCCTCCTTAGGTCGGAGTGACAATGCAGGAAGTTTGGAGTGACAATGCAGGAAGTTCGGAGTAACAATCTGGACCAAACCCCTACATTTGTTCTGAAAATCCATGACCATCAAACAACAAATACACAGCCACTGCCTGCAGGTGGTTAATGATAAGATCGGGCTGCTGCAGCAGGTTTTGGCCGATCTGAAAGAAAGCGGTGCCAACGAAACCAAAAGCACCGCAGGCGATAAACACGAAACGGCGTTGGCCATGCTGCAGATAGATCAGGCCAATACACGCAGCCAACTGCAGGATGCGGTAGACAAAAAAGCGGTACTGGACAAAATCAATCCTGCATTGGTACCCATCAAAGTGGTGCAGGGTAGCCTGGTAAAAACCGACAAAGGTTACTTGTACCTCGCCATCGCCTTGGGCAAAGTCAACTTAGGTGGATGCACCATTACGGTACTCTCTTCTCAATCGCCACTTGGTAGCAAGCTGATGGGGTTGGCCGTTGGCGATGAAGCAGAAATGAACGGCACCCGATACGCAATTGAAACCATTGAATAGAAAGATCAACGAATATTTTTCAAAACTATTTACTCCACCACTTCCATCAGACTGCGAAAGGCTATGAATTTAGCGCCCCATTTGTCCATTGTTTTTTGCCTCATGGCAGGTGCATGCTGTGCAAGGTATTGTTCGTACTGCGCCATAGATTGGGCAAAATACTGTGCTGCGTAGGTCGGTCCTTCGGTTTCATCTACCTCCAATAGTTTAAACAATTTATTGCTTTCAAAGCATTGGGTGTCCATTATTTCGGGTATGTGCACAGTTTTCATCCACATCACCCATTCTTCTGCTATGCTCCAATCTACTTTTATGGTAATATTGTAAACGATCATAAATAGTTAAGCTTTATTAATTTGCATGCATGAACTACAAAGTTCCGTACGATTTTATTCTCAGGCATTTATATCCGGTGCGCCCCAAGATAAGAAAAATGTTGGGCTGCTACGTATTGGTAGTCAATGATAAAATTCTTTTCCTGCTCCGCGATAAAGATAAACAGCCCGAATACAATGGCGTATTTATTCGTACAGAACCTATCTATTTTGACGAACTGCAAACAGAAATTCATCACTCACCCATGGAAGTTGACATAGACGGCACCCCCCATTCGTGGATATTTCTCAGCGAAGACCTTGACGATTTTGAAACAAAAGTGCAGCAGGCTTGCGATTTGGTAAAAGCAGGAGATGGGAGAATTGGGAAATAGGTTTCGATTAGATTGACAATCAATGTACTTTTAATTTTACCCAAACTATCATCATAGTTTCTTTTTTTGAGAGGTATCATATTTTTAGAAATTCATTAGTTTTTCGTAATTTACACCCCTATTTCTTGCAAATTTTTAAGGAAGCAACAAAAAATCATTATGAAAAAAATGTTAACCCGACTTAGGTTACTAGCCATTTTGTGTGTATGCAGCTACGCAGCGTCTGCACAAAGTAATTATTGGAAAGACATTTCCGAATCAAGTATTACTACAGGAAATGATCTTAGAAAAATCATTCCAACCAAGTTCAGAACTTTAGCGCTTGATACCACAGCTATGTTGGCTTTGCTTGACAAGGCTCCTATGGAGTTTAGTGCAGAGGCAAAGAACAATCCGGTTGTTTTATCATTTCCGATGCCAGATGGCACCATCAGTAGATTCAATATTGTGAAATCTACCATCATGGAAGCGGGCTTACATGCAAAGTTTCCTTATTTCAGAACACTTAGTGGACAAGGTATTGATGATCCTTATGCTACTTTAAAGATAGACTGGACCTGCATGGGTTTCAGGGCACAAATTTTATCGGCTATTACCGGTCCTATATATATAGATCCTTATAGCTTTAATTCAAAAATGAATTACACTTCTTACTATAAAAAAGACCTGCCTTCAAAAGGACCGTTTACAGATGAGGTGGAAGAAGGGACTGCCAACATTAAAAACGCAGCTCGAACAAATGGTGTATGCATAGGAGGAACCTTGAGGACTTATAGAATAGCGATAGCGTGTACAGGTGAATATGCAAAAGCAGCAACAGGATTGTCTGCTCCATCGGTAGCACAAGCACTATCGGCTATTGTTACTACCAATAACAGGGTAAACGGTGTTTATGAGACAGAAGTAGCTGTAAGATTAGTTTTGATTGCAAATAATAATATCATCGTATTTACGGATCCTGCATCAGATCCATTTAATGGTAATAATGCTGCAGGAACATTGATTAATGAAAGTCAAACCCAAATAACCAACCGCATAGGTACTGCCAACTTTGATATTGGGCATACGTTTAGTACAGGTGGCGGCGGATTGGCCGGTTTAGGGGTAGTGTGTAATGCTAGCCAAAAGGGCAGAGGCATTACCGGCAGCACTTATCCTGTAGGAGATCCATATGATATAGATTTTGTGGCACATGAGGTGGGACACCAATTTGGATGTCAGCATACTTTCAACGCTGCTACGGGAAATTGTAGCGGAAATGGTTCTTCTACTGCAAATTCTGAACCCGGTAGTGGTGTTACCATCATGGCATATGCGGGTATATGTGGTGCTACAAATGATTTAGCACCCAATAGTATAGCCTATTTTAATCCAATTAGTTTTGACCAACTAGTAGCTTTTTCACAAACAGGGGGAGGCAATACTTGTGCAGCACAAACAGCTACCGGCAACAGTGCACCCATTGTAAACGCCGGCTCCGATTATACCATTCCAAAATCTACCAATTTTGAACTAACGGGTTCTGGTTCTGATCCTAATGGAGATGCACTTACCTACAGTTGGGAACAATTCAATACCGGAGCTGCTTTTAGTAACTGGAATGCGCCAGCAGGCGAAGCACCTATATTCAGGGCATTCAGCCCGGTTACTTCACCTACCCGGGTTTTCCCTAAATGGATAAATATTGTAAACAATGCAGTTACAATTGGGGAATTGTTGCCAACATATGCAAGAGCGATGAAGTTTAGACTGACTGCCCGTGATAATAAAGCTGGTGGTGGTGGTGTTTGTTCCGATGAAATGGTTGTCAATGTCAATGCAAATGCAGGTCCATTTTTAGTAACCAATCCAAATACTTCTGCTCTTTCATGGGAGGCATTTACTAGCCAAACAGTTACCTGGGATGCAGCCAATACAACATCAGCACCTGTTAGTTGTGCCAATGTTGCTATTGAATTATCTATAGATGGTGGCTATACTTATCCAATTACGCTTGTAGCCAACACGCCTAATGATGGTACAGAGCAAATACTTGTTCCTAATAACGTAACCAACTTTGCCAGAGTAAGGGTAAGAGCTGTTGGTAATATCTTTTTCGATATTTCCAATTCTAACTTTAGTATTATTCCAACTACACAAAGTTCATTCATGTTTTTAAATACTTCGTTGGCTTCAAGTTGCGATAATACCAATGCAACCTCTTCTTTAACCAGCATTGCCCTGGGTACATTTTCTATGCCTATCAACCTTTCTGCTACCGGCAATCCTGCAGGATCAACGGTAGTATTTAGTAGCAACCCAATCAATCCGGGTGATATCGTTTCAGTTTCTTTACAAGGTGCAGCTATTCCTTCCGGCGTGTACACCATTTCTGTATTGGGAACTGCAGGTGCTGTACAAAAAACACAGGCGCTTCAGTTTGCTATCGGACCACCTACTACTATTACTGCTTTGACTGCTCCTGATAATGTTACAAACGGTATAAGTTTATTGCCAACATTTGTATGGCAGGCTACTACCGGTGCTGAAACCTATGTCTTGGATATATCTGAGCTATCAGATTTTTCTACTATCACTCAATCCGTAAACGGTATAGCAGCAACTACATATACATTAACAACACCGCTGGCTGAGAATACTGAATATTATTGGCGTATTTCAGCCTCTAATATATGCGGACCTGGTGCATCCTCAGATACTTTCTTGTTTAAAACAGCGACTATTTCCTGTGCTACAGAATCTAATTCGGTTGGTGTTACTATTCCTACTACCATTTCAACTGTTACATCTACCATTAACATACCTGCGGGTGGTATAATAGCTGATGTAAACGTAGTAGGGCTGTATTTCTATCACTCTTATGTAAGTGATGTTAAATTCACTTTAATCAGTCCTACTGGTACTAGGGTTTCATTGGTAGGTGGTATTTGTGGTTCTCAGGGAGTAACGTCAACCAACCCTGCGAAACTTGATTTTGAT
>JANMZN010000146.1:0-2308 GCA_031383285.1 Segetibacter sp. | reverse complement strand
CAAACAGCTGATGTAATCATTGCTGCATCCGGTACAAGTTGCAGGCACCAGATAAAAGATGGAACTGATCGGAAAGCGTTGCATCCGGTTGAGGTGTTGTTTGATGCTTTAAAAAAATAATGAGGCTAGATTTTCCTAAATCAATTGATGGACTTAATGTCAATAGATGCTTCGCCAGTTCAGATATAAAAAAACTACTCTAATGTAATGTTGTCAATCTCCAGTTTGAATGATTCCGCTTTTTTATTTCCAATCAAAAAAGCGATTTCTTCTATTTGCTTTCCGGGATAATTAGGAACATCCAATGTTTGTCCGCGAAATGAAGGATACATGCTGCTAAAGGGTATTTCATGGGTAGCCCATTCGTTAGAAGTATTAAAACTAGCTACATAAGAATAATAGTCGTTTGCTTTGGTCTTTATTCTACATTGGTATTGTTTACCATCGCCTTTTACGTAGAGCTTAACTTTTGAAAAACCCTCAACATTTTTTTGGGGTAGGCTGTACCGTACGGATGAAAAGCCACCATTGTTCTCTAAAGAAATGGTTCCTTGAAATATGCCATTTCCATCTTTGTTTCGAAAAAATTCCCCATTGGATCTTCCGCCCATTACTACATCGTCTACAATCATCCAATCAGTAATGTCTGCTGTTTTTTTAAAATCAAATATGACCATGGGTTGCCCTAGTTGTGTGAATAATAATAAGAAGCTGTAAATGAAGTTCATGCTTCTATTCTTTTAGCGGTTAAGAATATTCTTTTTCTGATTTTGAAAATCAGTAAAAGCCATCTTTGGTTGTTCATTTTATTAACTGTTCTTATTCTTGCACAATAGTATCTAATACAATTTGTAGCTTCAAAGGTTCAATTTGGGATCCTACAAGTGTGGCTTCACTATTGTCGTTTATGAATAGCTGTTTTATTGATCGTTTCTTACTTGCAAGTCAGCATTCATACTGAATTAGAAATATACTTCACACTACCAACGCCAAATGCCCAAGATATCTCGGGCTTTTGGTAAAACTGAATTGTATTAATTATTGTTGGTAACTAAATCTAATGCTAATGAAGGTGCTAATGGAAAATCAACAGGTATTTCAGTTAAATTGTGAAGATAATTCATCGCTATTTTGTCGCTCACCTGCAAAATTAGGTCCACTAGATTTTCATTGGTATAACCTTGAGCAAAGAATGCATCAACAAATTTGTTTTCCGCTTTTCCGCGGTTTTTTGCAATGCTTGCCGATAATTCAACCAAGGCCTTCAGTCTAGGATTCGAGGCGCTTCTTCTTCGGATGTTTATTATTTCCTCGTCATTAAATCCATTCATTTTACCGATGACGGTATGTGCGCTCAAACAATAGATGCAGCCATTAACCTCGCTCACAATTAGGTTTACTGCTTCTTTCTCTTTGTTGCTCAAACTGGTTTTTGCATTTTGAAAAGTAAGGTATTTAGCCAATCCATTTTCGGAGTGGGCAATAGCGGCATAAAGATTGGGCACAAATCCTAAAGCCTTGTTGAGGTTGTCAAAAATAGCTTGATTTGTAGCTGATACTTGTTCTCTTGTTGGTACTGTAAACTGTTTCATTATTTTATCGTTTTATTTTTGTTAGTCGTTATTTACATTGCAAAGATGCCACGACCTCAATGCGCAGAAAATGGATAATGAACGCAAATGGATGGACAATTTTTTCGCAGACCTTTCCAAAGAGAAATGAAAATTATTGGATTGTAAAGTATTAGTGATGTTGGTCAATTTACCTTTGCCTGATTGTGTGGGCTATTATCCTATTGCTTATTTATGCCTGAACCAGCAATCTGTTCTGTCAGATTGATATGCCTTGAAAACGGTATTGATAGGAGCGCCATGCATCAATTGAGCATTGTATACAGTTCTCATAATGTAGTTAAATGCACCCATGTCTCCTGTGTAGGCAGTTTTGTTGTTTCTGTTATAGGTTTTGTGCAAGTGACATAATTTTTCCAATAATTCAATCACAAGGTCAACTTTGCCACCTATGATACCACAATTTAGAAGTACTTCATTTGCATATTTATTTTCGTAGGTTTCATAATCATCAATGTTACTTCGCAAATGAGTTGAATGCGCTTTCATCCATTCATCATTTAATTGCTTTGGTTCGTCACCACAAAAAAGGGTTGTTGAATTTTCATTAAAAAATCCAAATAGTGAAAGTATCTATAAGCATTTGGACTAAATGCGTTGTTATCATCAACCCTAATGAAAATGAGGTTTTCATTTTGATGTTTTTCCTGAGTAGTTATTGAAAAACAGTTGTGAAA
>JANMZN010000124.1:0-10675 GCA_031383285.1 Segetibacter sp. | reverse complement strand
CTACCGAAATAACCACTCAGGTACAAGCGGTCTTTTTCTGAGAACTGGTAATTCATTTTAGCATTCAGGTCGTAGAAATAATAGCCTGAGCCATAGTATTCGCTGGTTTTTTTAATAAAGGGTTTGGTGAGTGCATCAATATAGGTTCTCCTTGCAGAGATCATATAAGAAGCTTTGTTCTTTTTTAAAGGCCCTTGTATAGAAAAACGCGACGCGATCAAACCAATACCCGCATCCACCTGTGTTTTATTCTGGTTGCCTTCTTTCATGGCAATATCTACTACGGAAGAAAGACGTCCGCCGTATTGAGCCGGTATTCCGCCTTTTATCAGCGTCACATTTTTAATGGCATCAGAATTAAAAATGGAGAAAAAACCAAACAAGTGACCGGTATTATAAACAACAGCATCATCTAGGATAATCAGGTTTTGATCAGGCCCTCCTCCTCTTACATAAAATCCGGAATTTCCCTCGCCAGAGTTTCTCACTCCGGGAAGCAATTGTAATGTTTTAAGAATATCAACCTCTCCAAAAATAACAGGCATTGCCTTAAGCGCTTCGATATTTAAGTCAATTTTGCTCATTTGAGCCGCTTTTACATTGTTATCCCTTCGGCGGCTTGTAACTACTACGTCTTCCGCTACGTAACTTCTAGGAACCAGCTTAATGTCAAATTGCTTGTTCTCATTAACTTGAACTTCGATCAACTTTGTATTGTATCCAACGAATGTGCAAGAAAGTAAATAATTACCCTTAGGTAATGTAAGCGAATAGTACCCATATTGATTTGAACTCACCCCTTTTTCATCAGCGCTAACAGTAAGGTTTGCCCCGATTAATGTTTCACCGGAAAGGGAATCTTTGATGTATCCGTTGATGGTAAACTTTTGCTGACAGAAAATACTGCTAAAAAAAATAATAAAAATGACCGTAAGAATACCCTTCATATAATGATGCTATGTACAAAAATCCAATTCAGACAATTACAACCTATTTGATCTTTTGTTATTGATTTGCCTATTTACTCTTAAATAAATTCTAAGCCTATAAAGAGTCCTTCACTTCGCCACAGGTCAACATTTTCTTACCGAAGTAAGGATTTTTTATATCTGTAGAAGCACTTAACCAATAAGCCCCCATGTCATTGTTGGCCATTGGGCAAAATTGGTGATAAATTTTCTCTTTATTGTAACTAACTGTTCTGATTAAGTCATACATGTTTTCACTGATGATTTGAAAAGATTTTCGTTTTTCATCTAAACCCTTTAACGCCGCTAAGGCTTTTGCTTCAGAAGAAATAGAACCGATGTAGCCTTTCGCCATGTCGATAATTGTACTGTCTGCCTGAACGGTTGATAGGTCAATACTGTCCGATTTGGCTGCTATATCATTAGCTGCAGCTGAAGCCAATCCTTCATCTGAGGCAACCAAAGCGTCTTTCAATTGATAATATTTTTTAAGCAATTCGCTAAAACTGCTGTCGAAAGCTGGTGAATTCTTACTTTTTGACAAAGGCGCTTCTGTCTTTATATCAGTGGATACCTTCTGGTCCGTGCCGCCACAAGCAGCTATTACCAGTAATAATGCTATTGAAACTATTGCTCGCATGTTAAAATTATTTGGCACAAAAGTAAATCAAATTGGTATCCAATCACATTCGCCTACTTTTGCACCTCTAAAAAAATATTAGCTAATATCTATGTTGTTAGGACTTCAAAATGTTACGTTCGAATTTGGCGCAAGGGTTATTGTAAGTGAAGCCACCTGGCATATTCAGCCCGGAGACCGTATTGGCCTGATTGGGTACAATGGTACAGGCAAATCAACTTTGCTTAAAGTATTAGTAGGCGAATATCTGCCATCCATTGGTACTATAGAAAAAGGTAGGGAAACAACCATCGGATACTTGCACCAGGACCTGCTATCTTTTGACACAAATGATAATATTACCAATGTTGCTCTGAGTGCGTTTGAAAGAGTGATGCAGGTTGAAAAAGATATTGAACTATTTGGTAAGCAACTAGAGGCTGATCCAGAAAACGAAGAATTGCTACATAAATACACTGATGCATTGCACGAAATGGATGTGTTGGACGGTTATAATGTACACTACAAAGCCGAGGAAGTGCTTCATGGCTTAGGTTTTAGCAATGAAGAACTATCAAAACCATACAAACAATTTAGTGGAGGATGGAGAATGAGGGTATTGCTGGCAAAAATGATCTTACAAGCACCGGACGTATTGCTATTGGATGAGCCTACCAACCACCTTGATCTTCCATCTATAGAATGGTTGGAAAAATACCTGCTGGGATACAAGGGAAGTGTAGTGATTGTGAGCCACGATAAATTTTTCCTCAACAGAATGGTGAATAAGATTGTTGAATTGTACCAAAAACAATTGCACATCTACACCGGTGACTATGACTATTATGAGCGGGAAAAGAATATTAGGATTGATATGCAACAACGGGCATTTGAGAACCAACAAGATTACATCCGTCAGCAAGAAAGATTTATAGAAAGATTTAAAGCCAAAGCAAGTAAAGCAGCACAGGCGCAAAGCGTTCAAAAGCGGCTTGATAAGCTTGATGTGATAGAGGATGTACAATTGGAAAGACCGGACATTCGAATTAACTTTCAGGTTGATAAAACGCCTGGCAGGGTGTTAGTTTCATTGAAGCATATTAACAAGAAGTTTGGCGACAATGTGATTTTGGAAGATGCTGTAGGAGAAATAGACCGAGGTGATAAAATAGCCCTTATTGGAGCAAATGGAAAAGGTAAATCAACGCTTCTACGCATTGTGGCAGATGTAGAACAATTTGAAGGAGATAGAGTCTGGGGTCACAATGTGGATGAGAGTTTTTATGCGCAACATCAGTTAGAAGCGTTAAACGTAAACAACAACCTGCTGGATGAAATGAAAGAATGCGGTGCCAATAAAACTGACCCCGAACTTAGGGCATTATTAGGCGGATTTCTATTCAGTGGCGATGACGTGGACAAGAAAATAAAAGTATTGAGTGGGGGCGAGAAAGCAAGAGTAGCATTGGCAAAAACCATTGTCAGCAAAGCCAACTTCCTTATGTTGGATGAGCCTACCAACCACCTTGACATGCACTCGGTAGAATTGTTGGCCGAATCGCTCAATAAATATCCGGGAAGCTATATTTTAGTAAGTCACGACCGGTATTTTATAAGTAAAACAGCCAATAAAATCTGGGAAATTGTAGATCATAAAATCAAAGAATTTAAAGGAACTTACCAGGAATGGGTAGAATGGAATGAAAGAATGGCAAAAAGAGAAAGCCTTGAAGGTGGAACAAATTCTGAGGAGGCAATTGGCAAAAAACACAGCCAAAAAGCCGAAGTACCCATCAAAGAGTCAACGTCACAAAGCCAACCTGGCATTTCAAAAAACCAAGCCCCAAACCAACCAATTAATAGAGAGTTACAAAAAGAATTGCAAAAAGAGCAAAAAAAACTATTTACCCTAGAGCAGGATATTAATAAAGCAACGGAAGAAAAGAAGCGGATAGAAAAGGAAATGTCAGCACCTGAAAACTACGCTGACAAAGTCAAGTTCAATGCAGTTGAAACCAACTACAAAAAAGCAAATGAAGCCTTGCAGGTGCTCAATAAAGAATATGAAAAATTATTTGAAAAGGTAATGGATTTAGAGTCTCAGCTTGCATGCTAAGGATGGTACATAATTAACCGGATAGCATATTGATTTTCTGCATTTTTAATAACAGAAGTTGAAATACTTTTTCGGATTACTTTATCAAAATCGTCGGTAGTTACAAATACAACCTCCATCAAAACATTATCACTTGTTTTTGGGATGTAGTAAACAAACTTCTGCCCCAACATGGCCCTTAAGTTGGATGTAAGTGCTTCAAACTCCACTCGGGCATCCCTGAATTCGGTTGTCAGTTTTTCCATCATCAACTGGTCTTTACCCGAGCTGTCATATTGGTTACAAGTATATCCGGGCAACTGTTCATTACAGTAATAATTGCTGGCATCGCCATTTAACTGCTTATAAATGGTTCTGAACGATTTGTTGAACAATGAACTTCTATAAGGCTCTTTATTCCAAATAACATTGTACAAAATTCCTGACCCCCATGTAATCGTTAGTTCTACACCATAATTTTCATCTACGAAATCATTTTTCTTCACAATATCCACATGAACATTATATCCATAAAAACCTCCATTAATCATTTCGGCCAATGCTGTACGTTTTACAAGTGAAGTGTCTTCTGTACTATCTATGTATTTTACCAATGCTTTTTGCCTGAATGCATTGGCCACTTTTACTGAAATACTACGCATACTTTGTTCAGCATTGTCCAATGTTTTAAAAGATCCAAAATCGTATAGACAAACAGGTTTGTCGTGATTAGAAATAAAGCCGGCAAAAGCACCCGGCAGGGTTTTTTTACATTCAAAATATTCCATTAATCCATTGCTCAACTTTCTGCCCTTTACATTCATAAATGCCATAGAAGCATCTTCATAAACGTACATAAAAGCTTTTGAAAAAGCATCAGTAGATGGTTTTGGGACCAGCGGATTAGACTTCGGCTGTGCATAAGCTATATTAACGCTTACGCCAAGTATTGCAGTTAGGGTGATATGTGAAATCCACCACCTCATTATTCTTTAGCCTTTAAAAAGTCACTTACAAGATAAGAGATCAACTTACCGGTTGTTTCGCTGCTTCTTCCATCGGCCATACGGGTAGCGCCTTCGCAAATGTGCAGGTATGCAGTTTTGGAATCTGCGCCTACATAAGATACAAATTGCCGGGCATGAACCGGATCCACACCACTGGGAGTTGCTGCACTGCTCAGCGTATTTTGAATACAATCCAGATCAACTTCAATTCCTGTGTAAGTATCTTCAGTAAAGGTCGTAGCATGGGCTATTGCCTGCAAAAAATCTCTTTTTTCATGAATGAAAATGTCTTCGTAAGTAATGAAATCAACAAATGGATTGTTGACCATATCCATCCAAATATTTTGAGTGAGATAATTCTCATGTATTCCAATCACGCAATATTTTTGTAAGTAGCCATCTTCCTCTGCATAAGAAAAACCATTGCCACTATGACGACCTTCCAAAGGTCTAAAGTCAGCATGTGCATCCAGATTAATACAGTTGATTGAAGCAAGTGCTAAATGACCAGCCTTGTACAACCCTTTAGCAGCACCTTTTATCAAAGGATAAGCGTTGTTGTGGCCTCCACCAATTACAATTGGTATCTTGTTGAACTGCGTGATTAGTTTTATCAGTGGCTCAACAGCTTCATCAATTTGATTGACCGCATGCCTGTAAGCCAATATTTTTTCTTCGGGATCGTGCGCATTGCTTTCTATTAATTGCGCAACACTACTAAAATCAAAATGACCCAATAACATGACATCGCTTCCTTCTACAAAATCGTTGCTTTGAATGTTGACAAACGAGTTGAGAAAGGGTTGCCATGCTGTATCAGTGCCCCCCACTCCATAATTGCCCTTGACACCAATGTCTTCGGGTATGCCAATAATTACAAATTTAGCCGTCGATTGCTCAAGCGAATCCTCCAAATTGTTTGGATCATTGATCACTTGCAACCGCTCTCCTATCTTGGTTTCAAACCTTCGGATTTTTGTTATTGACAACACATCCTGCTTTGTGTAAAAGCGGAAGTAATGCATTGTTTGCTTAGCATGCACATTGATATTTACGGTAGCTGTTTCCATAGAGTGTGATTTACATGGGTGTAAATGTAAATACTTTTCAGCATTTGGATGAGGTAACAGGTTGTTGCAATCAATACGAAGGCAACTTATTCAATAAATTCCACATGAAATTTGTTCTATGTTTCTTAACCAAATTTGAACGGTTGCCTATTAAACGATTTTCAATTCAAAATTATTTTAAGCGTACAAAGCAAATTTAAATGCAATTTATTTGATGCAATTGCATTTGCGTAAGACATTCAATATAAACGAGTTAGAATTGCCGCTGGTAAGGTAGGAGTGAAAACCATTTTCCCATTTTTTAAGTATAGCAGACAAAAAAACTTAAATGGCATATTGAATAAAGGAACTGTTGAAATAAAATTAATGGAGTAAAATTACTACTGTACTACAAACCGCAAAACTTCCAATGTTTTTATGTCAACACTTTATAAAAGGTGATAGAAAGTTGTAAAGCAGGGGGAATGGTTCTTTTGGTTGGAGGTTTTTTGCGGCTTTGGGGTGTTATTTATCAAGAGCCTCATCGATAAGCAAGATGCAGATGAAGTAAACTGCAAAGGCTTAGTTTAATTACTCCTTTTTGCTAATACATACAAAGGCTAAAAAAATTCAAAATAAATTGGTACATGATCTGAGATTTGCCGGGCTTCTTCTAAATTCGAAAATGCATCATAGAAAGGGATAATACCGGATCTTTTCATTGTCAACTTTCCTGCGTCAAAATAAAAATTATCAAATTCTGAAGCTAAGCATTCATTGTCTATATACTGCATTTTTAAAGAAGTTTTTTGGTTTATTAATGCAGGTGTATAACCCTTTTTTTTTAGCGGATTAAATACAGTATGGCTTTGTGGTAAATTAAAATCTCCGCAAAATATGAGGTTTAATAATGGATATTGCGGAGGCAGTAATTTAAAATACTTCACTTCGCGTTCGGGTTGTTTACTTTTTGTAACTGCATGAAAGTTTACCAATGTAAATTGTTGACTAATCTTTTCAAAAGTAGCATAGAATGGCTCTCGGTCCAGCACCATTTTTAAGGTTTCCTCAAGCCACGGAAAGCCAATCAGTTTTACCGAAGATTGCTTCCATAAAAAAGCATACCGTTCTGCCTTATACGAACTACTGAATGTAGGATTGCTAACAACATAATCCCATTTAGTTCCCTTCCTATTCAATACAATTGCTAATCGTGCTACTGCTTGAGCGCCACCGGGATCTTTTGCTACAACCTCCTGAATGAGTACAATGTCAAACTTATTTATTGTTTGGGCGATGAAGTCAATTTCAGTATCGCTTTTTGTTTTCCCGAAGTCTTTCAAATTCCATGAACAAACCTTAATTTGGGAATTTGCAAAAAATGAAAATGTTATGAATAGTAGGCTAAATATAAATCTGTGAATCATCGTGTAATCTAATTCAAAAATAGGTATCGTATAAATCTTACTCCGCGAATAGTTTACACCCGGCTCTCCTTAAGTGTAAGTTTTCAGCCGTTGTTGGTTATTAACTAATAGAATTTAATTCATTTTTTGAAAGTAAAGATTAATCTAGAATCTTGAATGATAATTTCGAGCCTTTCATTTAATATATGTTAAAAGGAGCCTTTTTTAAGACATTTGAGCATTCGAGAAATTGGGTTTTATCTATGTTATGTAAATCATAGTTTTATTGCATCATGTCCAAAAAATAAGTTATGAAAATCCTTTCTACACTATTAGTACTCTTGGTTTCCTTTGCGTTTTCACCAATTATTGTTGGGCAGCTCAAATGCAAAAAAGTAACGAATAAAGAGGGAACAGTTACAACAACTTGCTTTCACAAAAATGGCAATCCATCTTATATAGAAATATGGGGTGCATCCAAACGCGAAGGCACAATGAACTGTTACAATGCATCAGGTAAGCAAATTCTATCGCACTTACTTAGGCGCTTTGCAGGTCATGCTTCTGTTTACTTAGATTATTATGAAAACGGGCAAATAAAGAAAGCTGAATATTCGTCTGCACCAGATGGTGGCATACAGTTTTGGCGCATCATTTACTACTTTGATGAGACAGGTAATGAAACAGGCCGCACAGACATGAGCGAACCTGATGGACATCCTGTACTGCGTACTATGCCAGATAGGGAAGATAAGGAACCGCCATCCAAGCCAATTGTACAACCTATCTTTTCGCCACAGGCTTGTGCCGTACCTTTCAGTACTGTGTGCCAAATTACCAACACAACCAACAAGCCCTTAAAAATTTGGATGAAAGCAAAACCTAATTTTTTTATCCAATTAAAAGATTCTATAGAAATAATACAACCTGGTAAAACGTGGAAGGTGAAACCAATTGTATTGTCGCAAATGTTCCTTAAAGTAAATGAGACTTTTGAGCCTGTTATTATTTCAAAACCAAGCAAACGCCAAAGGGTGGTTTACAAAATAATAACAACAGAAGCCGAACAACAATTGCAAAAGAAGATTTACAATTGGTATGTAGTAGCATTGCCCATTACAAAAAATTTCAAATGATACAGTATGTTGAAGATGCATGTTTAAACTTGCAAAACTGGCTTAAAAATAAAATGCTTCACAATCTCTATTGAAATTAATTGGATGTTGTGGTGACCAATAATTGTATGCCATGATTACATATACTAAACGACCCCGAATTTAAACCGGATGCAGTTTTAGTTTTTATGTGCTATTTTGACAACGGTGCGAATGAAATAAAACATTCAAAAGAAACTAGTGAATCTTTAATTATCCTTTGCAAATACAGTAGGTTAAAAACCACAATTAATATATACTTAAAAGCACATTTCAGTAAAATAATAAGAACATGAAACAAGCATTAATGAAATTAACAACTGTTAAAGTCAACAAAAGCCTTGCAAATCATTGTAAGGCTTTTTTTATTCTACAGTATCTTCTAATAAACAATTGACAATGAAAAAAACAATCAAAAACCTATTTATCATACCCATATTAAGTGTATTGATATTTGCAGTAAGTTCTTGTGCACAGACACAACCTGCCGGCTCAAATAATACAGTTGCTAAAGATAAAGCAGTTGCATTTGAAGTAAATAAAACAATGGAAGAATGGCGTAGTAGTTTAACCATTGAACAATTTGATGTGCTGATTAATAAAGGTACAGAACGACCTAACACAGGCAAGCTATTGCACAATGATAAAACTGGTAATTATGTGTGTGCTGCATGCGATAATATATTATTTAAAAGCGATGCTAAGTTTGACAGCCATTGTGGCTGGCCAAGTTTTGACAAAGCTATCGAAAGCGGCAAAGTAATAACGAAAACAGACAAAAGCCACGGAATGGAAAGAACTGAAGTATTGTGTGCAAGATGTGGTGGGCATTTAGGGCACTTATTTAATGATGGGCCAACGCAAACCGGTTTGAGGTATTGCATCAATTCAGCATCCCTTGGCTTTAAAGAGTATAAGAATAGTGCACTTACTGCTTTGCCATCAACTGATACAGTAGTACTGGCTGGTGGATGTTTTTGGAGTATGCAGGCTATCTACCAAAAATTAAAAGGTGTTACCAGTGTTACTGTTGGCTATTCCGGCGGTTCCAAACCTAACCCAAGTTATGAGGATGTTAGTAGCGGAAATACAGGCTTTGCAGAGTCATTGCAGATAGTATATAACACTGATGAAATTAAACTAGTAGATATTTTAAAGGTATTTTTCGCTATACACAACCCAACTACATTAAACAAACAAGGGGCTGATGAAGGCACACAATACCGTTCTGTTATTTTCTTTAATAATAACCAGCAAAAAAATGTGGCTGAAGAAGTGATTAGTTCTTTACAAAAAAATAAGGTATTTGATAGAGCAATCGTAACAAAGGTGCAACAGCTTGGTAAATTTTATAAGGCCGAAGATTATCACCAGGATTATTACAAAAACAATAAAGGACAAGGTTACTGTCAGGTAGTGATAGCACCGAAAATAGAAAAGTTTGAAAAAGCTTTTAAAGATTTATTGAAAAAGTAAAACCACTCCAATACATCCCGATTTCTCTTTCCGAAATAAAAGGCTATCTAAAAAAGATAGCTTTTCTTTATTCAAAGGCTCAATATTTATTAATATGAAACAAAATGAAACAAACTACTGTAAGGATATTTCTTTTTTACCGTACAATAATGAAAAAGAAAAAATGAAAAAAAATATATTAGCAGCATTTGTTACGGTAATTAGCATAACCGGCTATGGACAACAGAAAGTAAATAACACAACGAATAAGTTTGTTGATTTAACTGGAACAATTGGCACTTCGCAAGTATCAGTGGCAGCATCTTATGTTTATAACTGGAAGTTTGGATTTGGCAAAAAGAAAATTTGGGAAGCCGGTATTGGAGCGAGGTTGACAAGTTCTTTTGGGTCAAAGCTGGAATATACTACTGCCGGTCCAGCAAAATATACTCGTACAGGTACAACTCCTTTCCTGATTTTTTTTGCAGGGCAGCGTACTGAAAACTGGGATACCCTGACTTTGCAACGTCCCTTTACAAATGCATTGAAAATTACAGCAAACTTTGGTTACAACTTTTCAACAAAATGGAGCGGAGGATTCAATATAGATTTAATAGGTGCTTCATTTGGAAGAAAGTCGCCTGCTGTATTTTTGAGTAATGGAATTACAACCAATGAGCCATCAGCTAAGCCAACTCCTTTTAATATTTTACTCACAGGCGACCATGACAGAGGCAGCCTTAATTCTGAATTCTTTGTAAAGTATAACCTCAATAAAAAGTGGGCATTCAGAGGAGTATATCAGTTTTTGTTTACTGAACAAACAACCGAAAATGTGAAACAACTATTGCCTGATGGCAGTTATAATAATCGGTTTAGAAACAAAGCCAACAACTTCGGAATTGGTGTGTCGTATCAATTA
>JANMZN010000112.1:0-12049 GCA_031383285.1 Segetibacter sp. | reverse complement strand
TTATATGATGCTGTAATTGCGAAACCAATGATTGCATTTGCAGGTTTTCTAAAAAGTGGTATTGAGAAGAGAGGCATTGATGGTTTTGTAAATGGCATTGGAAAAGCAATTCAATACAGTGGCCGACAGATCAGGTTAATGCAAAGTGGCCAGGTTGGTAGTTATATTTTGCTGATGGTGTTGAGTATTGTTTTGATGATATTATTGATATTTTATGGAAACAATCTTAATCCATTGTTCCAGTATTTTTCTAAATGGATGTAGGTTAAAAGATAAATATGATTGTTGTTTTACTAATAGTTTTTCCTTTGGTTGCAGGACTGCTTTCTTTCTTTATAAAGGATGAGAAGCATGTGAAAACTTGGGCATTGTTGTCTTCTGTAGCTACACTTGTTGTTTCGTTTTGGAGCCTGACCCAACCCGCTGTCAAATTAACTTATGATGCACCTTGGCTACAAATGTTGAATAGCCGATTTACGGTTTCACTTGATGGTATGGGTAAAATGCTCACCTTGTTAACGGCGGTTTCATTTCCTATAATTTTTGCTTCTACTTACAGTAATAAATATAAAAGTTCAAATGCTTTTTATGGCTTCATGCTTTTGACACAAGCCGGGCTGATGGGCGTTTTTTGTGCAATGGATCTTTTGTTGTTTTATTTCTTTTGGGAGTTGGCATTAATCCCAGCTTATTTTCTATGTTCCAAATGGGGTGGAGAGAAGCGGATTGCAGTTACTTTCAAGTTTTTCATTTATACTTTTGTAGGTTCTTTACTTATGTTGGTTGGTATTCTGTTTGTTCATTACAGAACGCCTGATCAGTCTTTTGCTTTTAGTTCATTGCAACATTTGAGCTTAACCTCGGGAGAAGAAAATTTCATTTTTTGGTTGTTTTTCATCGCCTTTGCTATTAAGATGCCTGTGTTTCCATTTCATACATGGCAGCCTGATACGTATGAACAATCACCTACTGCAGTTACGATGGTTTTAAGTGGTGTGATGGTCAAGATGGGCGTGTTTGCTGTGGTGAGATGGTTGCTGCCAATATTCCCCCAAGCCTCCTTGCGAATGGCTGATATTATTATGATTCTTGCTGTAGTAGGAATGATCTATGCCAGCCTGATTGCGATCAGACAAGACGATATAAAAAGGTTGGTTGCCTATTCTTCCATAGCCCATATCGGCTTGATGGCTGCAAGTATGTTTACCAACAATGCAACAGGAATGCAGGGTGTGATGTTTCAGATGTTTGCCCATGGCATAAATATTATTGGATTGTGGATTGTTATAGATGTAATAGAACAACAAACAGGTACCAGAAAATTTAGTGAATTAGGCGGACTTGCTCAAAGGGCCCCTACTTTGGCTATCTTGTTTGTAGTTATGAGTTTTGCAAATATTGCATTGCCACTAACCAATTCTTTTATAGGGGAGTTTCTAATGTTTAGCAGTGTATTTAGCCACAACATGATTTTGGGTGCAGTAGCTGGTGTTAGTATAATCCTTGCTGCTGTTTATACTTTATGGATGATTCAAAAAGTTTTTTATGGCGACGAGAATGGATCAACTGCTATAGCATTTCAGGTGCCTGCTAATACCAAATTGGTATTGGTTATATTGGTCATCATTGTTATAGCGTTTGGCGTTTATCCGCAACCGATGATGGACCTTACAAATGATACTGTATCTAAACTAATAGCACAAATAAAATAACTGTCTTTACCAGGACGTAGTAATATGAATACGATTTTTCTAACAGCAATATTCGGAGTGGTGATGATGTTTTCGGGTGTCTGGTTTCAAAACAAGGCAGTCTTCAAAAATATTGCAGCTATATGCTTACTCGTTTTATTAGGGTTTAATTATGCTGATAGTCATGGATTTCATTTGCTGAATATCAATGTCAATAACTTCCTTCACTTTACAAAGTTTGGTTTGCTTTTCAATAGCATTTGTATCTTTTGCACGCTGATGTATGTTTTATTGAGTGGAAAAGAAATTGAAATAGCCGGTAAGAATACAGCGGATTGCTATGCACTCATATTTTTTGTTTTATGTGGTATTGGTATAGTTACTTCCTATACCAATTTGCTGATGCTTTTTATTGGAATTGAAATACTTTCCATCCCGCTTTATATACTCAGTGGTAGCGATAAAAAGAATTTGAAGGGAAATGAAGCAGCTTTAAAATACTTTTTGATGGGTGCTTTTTCTACAGGCATCTTATTGATGGGTATAGCGTTGCTGTATGGTACCGCCGGCACTTTCATGATTGAAAGGGCAGGCAGTGCAAAAATGTTATCTTATTTAGAAGCGTTGGGTATGCTGCTGATTTTTATTGCGCTGTCTTTCAAGGTTTCAGCTGCACCTTTTCATTTCTGGACACCAGATGTTTATGATGGGGCACCTACAGTATTTACTTCGTTTATGGCTACTGTAGTCAAAGTTGCCGGCTTTGCAGCTTTCATAAATTTGTATGAAGTTCGTTTTTCTACACTTGGTAGTCAGTCTGAGCGACTATTGCAGATTGTTATAATTCTTACACTTGCTTTTGGTAACCTGACAGCGGTCTTTCAACAAAGTGTTAAGCGGATGCTGGCATATTCCAGTATTGCACAAGCTGGTTTTATGATGTTCTCTCTCTTTGCCTTGAACGATACTGCAAAAGAAGGTTTGTTGTTGTATGCTTTCGCCTATTCTTTGCCAACCATTGCTATTTTTTCTGTACTGGCAAAAATGGATGATATGAGTTTCGAAGGTTTCAATGGCTTTGCTAAGTCGCAACCACTTATTGCAACAGTACTGGCTATTTGTTTTTTATCATTGGCTGGCATTCCGCTTACCGGTGGGTTCTTCGCCAAATATTACATGTTGGCATCAGTTGTAAAAACAGGAAAATTTATCGGCATTGTTGTTATTGGGGTTCTTTTTGCAGCAGTTAGTGTTTATTATTACTTTAGGGTTTTACAAGCAATGTATTTCAAAGACGGAAATGTTGTTTTAGCACCTGTAACATCTACCTATAAATTTCTATTATTGGTTGTAGCAGCGTTGGTGGTCTTAATAGGTATTTTTCCTGACGCTTTGCTTTCTTTGATGTATTTCTAACGACTGCTTCTTTGTTGGCTACTTACGTTGTGCATTATCAAATATTTGTTAGGTTTCGAGAAACAGCCTTCGGGAAACTCATTTCTCCTTATTTTTATTGAATGAAGACACTTGATATCTTCTTTTTATCTTACAGAACTGTTAGCAGTAATAAATTGCGAACAGGGATTACCGTAGCCATTATTGCTTTTGGTATCATGGCTCTTATTGGTATTATCACTGCTATACAAGCAATGAATCAAAGCCTGAAGGAAAACTTTTCTTTTCTTGGTGCCAACGCATTTAGCATGCGGTATAAAGAAAGGAAAATAAATATAGGAGGAAACAGCAGCAGCGCTAAGCAGACTAAAAAGGGAGGTAAGCGAGAAAGAGTATCCAATTTGGGCAAAAATATTAATTACGAACAGGCAAAGTTGTTTAAAGAAAATTTACAGTTTCCAGCATCAGTTGGGTTGCAGCTATATGGACCTTCTGCTATGATTGTAAAATACGGCAGTATAGAGACCAATCCCAATACGAGGGTTATTGGTGGTGATGAAAATTTTCTGATGATTAACGGTTATACGCTTGAGGCAGGTAGAAACTTTAGCAGGCTTGATGTAGAAACAGGCAGGAATGTTTGCTTGTTGGGCAATGATATTGCTAAAAAATTGTTTCCCAAAAATCAAAGTGCGGCAGTTGATAAAATTATTCGGATAGGTGGTTTGCCTTACAGGGTTATAGGCCTATTAAAACCCAAAGGCACCAGCGTATTTATGCAGATGGATAAAGTTTCCATTACCAGTTATAACAATGTTCGGAGGTTACCAAATTCAAGCAAATCTTTTGTCATAAATGTTAAGGTCGATGATGTGACAAAAGTAGAACCTGCCATTGGGCAAGCCACGGGTACATTCAGGGCTATACGGCGCTTGGAGGTTAAAGACGATGATAACTTTTATCTTGACAAAAGTGACAGTATTGCTGCTACAATGATTGGATTGCTTGCAAGTATTTCCGGGGCTGCTGCAGTTATCGGATTAATTACCTTGATTGGTGCCGCCATTGGTTTGATGAATATCATGTTAGTGTCGGTAACTGAACGGACCAAAGAAGTAGGATTAATAAAGGCATTGGGTGGAACTCGAAATAGTATCAAATGGCAGTTCCTTTTCGAGTCTTTGATTATTAGTTTGTTCGGTGCCATTTTCGGAATTATTTTAGGTGTATTGGTTGGCAACCTTTTTTCAGTTATGCTAGGTACTGGTTTTGTAGTGCCGTGGGGTTGGGTAATTACCGGCATTGTCATCTGCTCCGTTGTTGGATTGGCAGCTGGAATTTGGCCAGCTGTAAAAGCTTCAAAACTGGATCCAATTGTCGCTTTGCGATATGAATAAATGACCAGACAAATAGATAAATAAAAAGCCCGAACAATGTTGCCCGAGCTTTTTATTTATACGAATTAATTTTTATTTTTTTGGATCCAACGCATCTTTGATTCTCCTTTGTAGGTCAATCAAATGAATTCTACTCATCTTATCTGTCGTCAATAAAATGTTGGAATTAATTTGAACTCTTAATTCCATTAACTGAGCCAACGCAATGGTTGGAAGATCAGAGCGGTTTAAATCACTTCCAAAAAGTGAACTTACTCCACCTATAGAAAATACAACCCCCGCACCGCTGGTAGATGGATTGGCGATGCTGCTAAGTTTTTGGATATAACTTTTTTGCAACCTTCTTCTATAAGTATCTATAGGTTTTTTGGTCTTCAGTTCAGTAAATAAACCTGATTGAACATCGGATAATAATTCCATGGCACTATAGGCTTTGGCAGCACTATATCTATCCGCACACTCTTGCAACCTGTTTAATCTGTCTGTGCTGATTAAACTACTTAATGCGCCTTCCTGTGCAGTTACTATAACATCATCTTCCCCGGGATTAGAGATTTTATTTAAAATATCTTTTTCCATTAACCAGTTAGGCGTTTGAAATACTTGTTCTTGCAGAAAAGCTACTGCATCTTTTTGTATAGCTTTTGGCGTTACTTCAAATACAGGCTTAGATTCCAATGAAGTACCTATCGTCTCATATATGCCACCTACATGGGTTGTTACGTGGCCAAGGTATCTTCTATATTGCCCAACTAATTGTCCATACATTTCATCTAAATTGGTGTACATGTCTAGCGTATCAGCTGTCCATTCTTCAAGGTGTTTAACTATATATTTAAGGTTCTTAATCCCATAAGCACTTGCTTTCATGGCGTTGTCACTTAAATCTTCCCTTTGGTTTCTTGGATCAATTGAATTACCTAATTCGTAGGTGCCAAAATAAGTACGGGGATAGTCCTTAAGTGTTTTTATAATTAGTTTATTGCTTTCAACTTTTTGCTCCTCTTTTGATTTTCCCGGAATGTAACCATATCCCCACTGGATAGCCCACCTGTCGTATTCTCCAATACGTGGAAACAAGCCTACCTCGCTTATACTATCTTCAGGTTGGGCAACATAATTAAATCGGGCATAATCCATAATGGATGCCGTATGACCATTTGCCTCAACCCACTGCTTATCTCTTAGTTTTTCAACAGGAGTTTTGCTACTGTTTCCCATGTTATGAAGTAAACCAATGGTGTGCCCCACTTCGTGCGAAGAAACGAATCTGATTAGTTGTCCCATAAGATCATCGTCCAATTTCATTTTTCTAGCTCTTGGACTAACTGCTGCTGTTTGTATCATATACCAATGATGAAGCAATTTCATCACATTGTGGTACCAGCCTATGTGGCTCTCAAGTATTTCACCGGTGCGGGGGTCATGAACATTGGGACCATAAGCATTTTCAACATCCGAAGCAAAGTACCGGATAACCGAATACCGTGCATCTTCCATGCTCATTGATGTATCATTCTCAGGCCATTCTTTTGCCATGATGGCATTTTTAAACCCTGCTTTTTCAAAAGCAACCTGCCAATCATTTACTCCTGCTATCAAAGCACCTCTCCATTTCTTTGGCGTTGCAGGATCTACGTAATAGATGATGGGTTTAATGGGTTCTACCAATTCTCCACGTTTCCATTTTTCCATATCTGCAGGTTTTGGTTCCAATCTCCAACGAACAGCAAACATTTCATTCTCAACGCGTTGTTGATTATCAGTAAATATGGTAAAGTCTTCTGGAAAGAAACCAACCCGGCGATCCCAATAACGGATGCTCATCTTATTTTCAGGTAATAAGATCAAGGAGGTATTCAACTCAATGGTAACTGCACCGGCAGCATTGGCAGCGGGTACAGAAGAGCCTGTTTGGGGACTCAACGGAGATGCAGGTGTTGAATTAAACGTTTTTACGGTCCGTATTTCTGTATTCAGCGGAAACGAAGTGATACTTTGAATATAGGATCTGTCATTAGCTATAGACGAAAGATTAAATGCCCTTTTTGCATTAGGGTTTATGCTAACAACCTGATTGTCTCCTTTAAAAAAGTCAGTAACATCAATCACAACTGTGGCAGAATCCTTGCCAAATGCAGCAATTGGGAAGGCTGCTGTGATTGCATTCAGGTTAGAGTTAGAAACAGCTTTAAAAATGGCATTGGTAGTGTCTGCAACATTTATTAAAGTGATCACTCGCATAAAAACATTGTTAGAAGGACCTTTTTCAAATACAATTGTTTGTTGATTTGTCAATTCTCCACCATAGGTGGCTCTTCCTGTTCCTTTGTTAGCAGGCACTTTGACAAAACGGGTAATGGCCATAATTTCCCTTTTCATCATACTGTCTCCCATTTCAAAATAATATTTGTCTTCAACTTTATGGACTATAAACAACCCTTTTTTGGTAACAGCCTTTTCGGTTATTACTTCCTTGTATGGTTTTGGTCCTTCCTTTTTTGCTCCGGGCAAACCTGGAGTTGGCGCTCCTGAAGGGGCTCCGGGAGGGGGTGTAGAGGGAGGACCTGAAGGTCTGTTTTGAGAATATCCTACTAAAGTAAAAGCAGAGAATAATAGTACCAATGTTTTTTTCATAAATGGTGTGCTGTTAAAAAGTTTGAATTTGTGAAGATAGAAAATTGGATATCATTTCGAACACTTAACAAGTTTTGACCAAATAAGTTTATTCTTTTAATACTTCAGGTCTTGATCAATTTTTTTAGACTTTTTAATTCTTTCTGGGCAGCAATTTTTTTTCGTTAAATAAATCTTCTATTTTGTGGTCGCAAAAAAAAATGATGCTACTAAAATGCTTTTAGTCATTATTTTCATTAGAATTGCGAAACTAAATTTCATTTAAAAATTTCTTTAAAAATTAAAATTTGAAACATGGCAGAGTCTAAACCGACTGCAACAGGAAGAAGCTCAACTTCAGTTCAACCAAAAAAAGCAGGAAATCTTATTGCTAGCGTCGCTCCATTTGCATGTATCCTTTTTGGATATTTACTTTGGAGGTTTGTAATTGGTGCAGATGCGAATTTTACAGAGCCCGATTTAAAGGGTGGTTTTTGGCCCGATCACCAAGGACCCAAGGGTAGTTTTTCTCGTATGTATGAGGGTGGTATCATTGTACCTGTATTGATTGGTCTATTCCTTATTGTAATTACTTTTGTTGTTGAAAGATTTTTAACCGTTACCCGTGCTGCAGGTTCTGGTAACATTGCCGAATTTGTAAGAAAAGTTCAATTTCACCTTGCAAACAAAGAGGTTGAAAAGGCAATTGCAGAATGCGATAAGCAAAAGGGTTCTGTTGGTAATGTAATGAAAGCCGGTCTTCGTAAGTATCATGAAATGATAGGTAATACTGAATTGCAAACTGATCAGAAAATTCTGAATATTCAAAAAGAAGTAGAAGAAGCTACAGCACTTGAATTGCCAATGTTGGAAAAAAACTTGGTATTTCTTTCTACAATCGCTTCAGTAGCAACCTTACTAGGTCTATTGGGTACCGTACTTGGAATGATCCGTTCGTTTTCTGCACTTGGAGAATCTGGTGGTGGAGAAGCAGCTCAAAAACTATCTCAAGGTATCTCCGAGGCTTTGTACAATACAGCATTGGGTATTGGTACGTCTGCCATTGCTATTATAATGTACAATGTATTCACTACAAGAATTGATGGTATCACTTTTGGCATAGATGAGTCTGGTTTTACATTAACTCAAAGTTTTGCAGCTAACTATAAGTAAGCTGTAATTTTTTTGTGGAAATTTTCAAAATCTGCATCTCATTTTTAAACCGATAAAATAAGAAAAATGTCAAGGCCCAAAATACCGCGAAAGAGTACATCAGTAGACATGACAGCGATGTGCGATGTGGCGTTCCTGTTATTATCATTTTTCATCCTGACAACAAAATTTAAAGCAGCGGAAGCAATTCCAGTTACTACTCCTAGTTCGGTTTCTTCTAAAGTTGCCCCTGAAAAGGATGTGACGTTGATAACCATAGATAAGACAGGAAAAGTTTTTGTTTCGCTTGATAATGAAGAAGTAAAAGGGGAGCTTGCTAAGCAGTTAAACACAAATATGGGTGCAGGTCTGTCTGATGCTGATATTTCAGCTTTTAAATCTGCTAGTTTTTATGGAACGCCTATTTCTCAATTGAAATCTGCACTTCAGATTCCTAAGGAAAAACTAACCGGCGAAACTTTGCCTGGCATACCTGCTCAGGATACTGCTAATAACCAATTGATTGATTGGATGCGGTATATAGTTGAGGCCCATAGAATAGCAGGTAGCAAGATGAACCTCATTATTAAAGGGGATAACCTTGTAAAGTTTCCTGCTTTTAAAAATGTCATTACTGCATTTAAGAAAAATGAGCAGTTTAAATTTCAGATGATTACTAATCCTGAAGGAGTACCACAAGGGACAGACCTCTGGAAAAAGTATATGAAGGGAGACTTGACATCTGATGCAGGGTAAATAATTTATTAACTAAAAGAAATTTGCTATGGCAGAATTAGATACCTCGGGCGGTGGTCATAAAAAAGGACCTGGAGTCAAAAAAGCCAAAAAATTATCTACCCGGGTGGATCTTACACCTATGGTGGACCTTGGTTTTCTATTGATTACTTTTTTCATTTTTACGACTACCATGAGCCAACCTACGGCAATGAAGCTTTATTTGCCAAAGGATACGGATAAACCTGAAGAACAGAATAAAGCGAAGGAAAGCGGAGCACTGACTCTTTTGTTGGGCGATAAGGATCGTGTTTACTACTATGAAGGTCAGTTAGATCCTGCTGGAGCTAACTTTAAAAGTAGTACCATGAAGCAAATAAGGGATGAAATTATCAATAAAAAGAGATCCACTCCTGCCGATGACTTGGTTGTTGTTATCAAAGCGTCTGACAAATCTACCTACAGAAACGTAGTGGATATACTTGACGAAATGTCAATCAACGATATCAAGCGGTATGCATTAGTAGATATATCTGAAGGGGAAGCTCAATTAGTAAACATTTCTGATGCAAGTGCGACACAATAATTTGTGGAATTGTCCGGCATATTGCATCTTACATAAAAGCCTAAGATCATAATGGAAGCTAATAAATATTTAGATGCCGATATTCTTGATATCCTTTTTGAGGGTAAGAATAAAGAATACGGAGCTTATGAGTTGAGAAAAACTTATAACAAGCGGATAACTGTTGCGATAATTGTCATGGTAGCTGTGTGTTTACTTGCCTTCATTTTTACAGTAATAGCCAACAACAGCAAGAAAAAAGATAACCAAATTATTGTACAAGACATGCAATTGGAGGATATCAAGGAAAAGAAGAAAGAGCCTGAACTTCCTCCTCCGCCACCACCACCCAAACAAGAACCTCCAAAGGTTGAGATCACTAAATTTACACCGCCCAAAATCGTCAAAGATGAGGAAGTAAAAGAACCTCCTCCGGAAGTAGTAAAGTTGGAAGAAACAAAAATTGGTACTGTAAACGTTGAAGGAACTAAAGACGATGGCTTTGTGGCTCCTCCTGTTGAACAGGGTACAGGTGTTGTAGAAGCTCCTAAGCCCGTAGAAGAAGACTACGACAAGGTGTTTACAAAGGTTGAAAAGGAAGCTAAATTTCCTGGTGGACCTGATGCTTGGAAAAGATACTTGGAAAGAAATCTTAACAGTAATGTAGCTGCCGATGAAGGTGCCCCTCCGGGTGCGTACAAAGTAGTACTTCAATTTATAGTAGATAAGGAAGGAAACATCAGCAATGTAACTGCTATTGACTTTCCTAAATCTTATCCCGGTTGCAAAGATGAAGCAATTAGGGTAATAAAGAAAGGTCCTAAATGGGAAGCAGCTATACAAAATGGCAGAACGGTAGCCTATTATGCAAGCCAGTCTATTATCTTCCAGGTAGAAGAATAAAAACAGATAAGAATTATTACATAAAAAATCCTCCCAATGTGGAGGATTTTTTATTGCAATGCAGTTAGCTTTGACACTCAATATAAAACATGCGCGGTAAACTATCTGACTGGAATGATACCATCGTAGCACTTGCAACGCCACAAGGCGTAGGGGCCATAGGTGTAGTCCGTGTAAGCGGATTGGAAGCCATTCATATTGTTAATAGCCTGTTTCCATCAAAAGATTTGGTAGCCCAACCTTCTCATACTTTGCATGTAGGATTGCTCAAACAAGATAATATTGCTATTGATCAGGTGGTGGTTAGTTTGTACAAATCTCCGGCAAGTTATACAGGGGAGGATGTAGTTGAAATATCATCTCATGGATCACCCTTTATACTAGAGAAAATTATTTCTGCTATTGCTGCAAAAGGTGCGCGGCTTGCAAAACCCGGAGAGTTTACTCAACGAGCATTTTTAAATGGGAAATTAGACCTTACACAAGCAGAAGCTGTAGCAGATTTAATCAGCAGCAATACAGAAGCGAGCCGCAAGACTGCATTTCAAAATATACGGGGAGGTTTCTCGCAGGTATTGAAACTGCTAAGGGATCAGCTATTGAGTTTTTCAGCGCTCATAGAATTGGAACTCGACTTTAGCCAGGAAGATGTAGAATTTGCCGACAGAAAACAATTATACGAACTGATTGAAAATGCCAAACAAATAACACAGGATTTATTGTCTTCATTTTCGTTGGGCAATGTGATTAAAAATGGTGTAAGTGTGGCCATCATCGGCAAGCCCAATGCCGGCAAATCCACCTTGCTAAATACGCTGCTAAATGAGAACCGTGCGATTGTAAGCGAAATTGCAGGAACCACAAGAGACACTATAGAAGAAGTGCTAAACATTGATGGCATTTTATTTAGGTTAATAGATACAGCCGGTATTAGAAAGCATAGTAGCGATGTGATAGAAAGTATAGGGATAGAAAAAAGCCTTGAGAAAATGGCACAGGCCGATGTGGTGGTGTATCTGTTTGATGTAACTGAAATTTCGGCACAGGAACTGTTGTTGACAATGAACGACATGCAGCAAAAGCAAATAAAGTATTTGTTGGTGGGTAACAAGGTAGATCAATCAACTGACGAAGAGATGGGGCATAAGTTTGCAGAATTGCCGGTATTGTTTATATCTGCTTCCAACAAAAAAAATATTGAAGTACTGAAGCAGCGGTTGGTAGATTTGGTGATAGGCGGACAGGTACAAACCGGCAGTACGATTGTAACCAATGCCCGACACTACGAAGCACTGCGCTTGGTGACTGAGGCTGTAGTAGATATTTTGAATGGACTGAATGCAAATATCCCTTCTGACCTGATTTCGTTGGACATCAGAAGGTGTTTGCATTATTTGGGAGAGATAACAGGCGAGATCACCAATGAGGATCAACTAGATTATATTTTTAGTAAATTTTGTATCGGAAAGTAACCAATACAAAGTAACCCGATAATAAATTTATAAAATACCACTACAAAGCATTGTTTTTCAATGCTTTTTTTATGCCTATAACTATTTGTTTGTTTTGTTTTGTTATTGGTTTATTGTGTTTAT
>JANMZN010000083.1:0-3137 GCA_031383285.1 Segetibacter sp. | reverse complement strand
AGGTGTTTGGCAATAGTGAGATAAAATGCTTTGAATTTCCTGCAGAGGGGCTTCAATTTATTAAATCTGCTTATGGCAATCTTGATGTAAGTGAGCGAACTATTCTCTTCTTAGACATCAATATGCCTGAAATAAACGGGTGGCAATTTTTGGATGAGTTTTCAAAACTAGAACCTCATGTGCAAAATCAATTTATTATTTATATTGTTTCTTCTTCAATAGATCCAACTGACGAAGAAAAAGCTAACAAACATCCGTTTGTGAAAGGCTATTTACCAAAACCATTAAATGCGTCCGTATTAGCTGATGTGAAGTGCTCTTAGTTTTTTTCCTTTAATTTTTTTTATCAGCATTGTATCAGGTTTTTTAAAAGAAGGATACAAAAAATTGTATATTAATTGCGATGAAAATGATTTCTAAAATATTGGTTAGTCTACTATTCTTTTTACTTTTTGGGCAACTTGCATATTGCCAAAATACAACAAATACAATTATCCGTCCCTGTTCTATTGCTACTTATACTATAAGGTTTTCTTTAGGTAGCAAATCATTAACAGACACTGTAAAGCTGCATCTTAAATTGGTTGCAAAAATGATGAAGGAAAATGCTAATTGCAAACTCATCATTGGTTCCTGCTGTGGGGGTAGTAAGCAAACGAATCAATTGGCATGGGATCGGGTCAATGCACTCATCCGCTACTTTATCGACAAGGAAGGGTTAACAGAAGATCGGTTTGCATTTGGATACGACCTCACAGGCGAAATGGATACCGTTGCATTTGAGGACGAGCATATTTCGCGTAAATGGAAAATGCCTGATAAATAATTTATTTTAAAAATCCTCAACCTGCTTTTTTATATTCTCCAATGCCCACATTATAGCTATGTGCTTTGCTACTCATGTCTACAATCAATTTTATCTTTTCATCTAAGTTAGAGACTGCTGTTTCTAGATACCCAAAATATTCCAGATTATTCGCTTCGGTTTTCATCAAATCCATTACACCCATTATAGACGTTAATGGCCCTCTTATTTCGTGGGATTGTACCTGCGCTATTTTCTTTAGTGCAGTATTTCGTTCTTCTATCTCAGTAATACTTTTCTTTAAGTGGTCTACAATAATGCTAAGTTCCATTATATTGGTTACCTGCCTGGAAAGCGCTTTTAATGCATTTAATTGTTCATTGTTTAGGTTGTGTGTTTCTATATCCATCACACACAACGTACCAACGTTTTGACCTTCGGCACTTTTTAAGGCTATACCTGCATAATATTTTACCGATGGAGGATTAATGACAAGCGGATTGTTTAAAAAGCGGCTATCTATAATGGCATCAGGCACTACCATTACTTCATCTTGCTCTATCGTATGTGTACAGAAGGATGTACTTCTTGGCATCTGATCTACTTCAAATCCATGCTTCACATTTATCCATTGTATGTCTTTATCTATTAATGTAATGAAGGCTACAGGTACACCGGTAATTTGAGAGGCCAATGCAACAATGTCCTGAAGTTTGCTAGCCGTGCCGGCTATATTTTGCAAATATTTTTTTACAGATCTTATCCTTAGCTGCTCTTTTTGCATACTGAATTTTAGTTTTTAACTTTTTCTACAAACGAAAAAAGTAGTTGGTTTGTTGTTTGGGGTATATGAATGGAAGAAATTCATAGTTTGGTCAAAAGAGAAGGGTTGGCTTTTTGCAACTCAAAATTGACCTTGTGCAGTAATCCTTTATTTTCTAATAGAAGCAGCAACGATTGCTTACACTATTTTGTTTTTATAAAAATAATGGCTTTTATACTGGAGGTAGAAGCATCATCTTTCACAATGTTCATTTCAAGTATTTTTGAAGGATCTAGTTGTCTGAATGCAATGTCGTCTAAGGAATATATTTTATTGTTAATCACTACGATTGTTGATTGTTCCTGTGCCTCTTTTTCTCTAGGTAAGTTGTCATTTTGTCGAAACTTAATAACGAAGTCGGAGTAGTTGATAGAAACAATTGAGCTAGTTTGTGGAGCAATCCGGTACTCTTTGAAAGGTGCATTGTATCTGATGATTGGTTTAGCTGGATAATCAAAATTTCTTTCAACAATAGGATCGTAAATGGATATAGGCTCTTTTGATTGTGCATTTGCGGTACTAACAAGAAAAGCAAGTATAAATGAAAAAACAAAAGTTTTCATGGCTACGTGGTTATTTGATTGAGCAAGTTAAATGAAAAAGTTATCTCTCAGAAATTATAGATGACTATCGGCTTATTGAAAAAGCTGGCTTAAGAAATTTGTTTTTTTGGGGGATGCAAATTATTTCTGATTAAAAAATTGAAGTAAAAGAAACTGAAGGTACAATAGATTGTCATTTGAGCTTGGTCTTTTTTCAAGTCCAGTTTGTCATTCCGATCCGCCAAGGCGGAGATGCAACCCTATGAATGTGCATTAGACTTCTCCTATTGTCGGAGTGACAGGGGAATAGTTGGAGGGATAAGGTTAACGTGGGAGTGCTGCGGAAGAATATTTTGCAGGTGATGAATACACCTGCAAAGGCTAAAAGGCTAATTTTTATTGCTCACGCCAAAGGCTATATTCCCACTTCCGTTCTCAGCTTGCTTCGTGCCCTAAGCGGTTTGCCGTACAAGTGTGTGACACAACGATGTTCAATAGACTTCCTTCAGCCGACACAAAAAAATCCTGCATTTTTTGAATGAATAGCTCATGTTTGTTAAGCCATTGACCAATATTTTATTTTAGCCATCAGCTTGCCCTACATTTGCAGCCAAACAGATCGTATGGCAATAATTGCAATCAATATAGCTACAGGTACTTTGCAAAAAGAAGAGATGATAGTGGGCATCGACCTCGGCACTACCAACAGCCTTGTAGCCATTATTCACCCCGATACCAAGCAGCCGGTTGCACTCAAAGAACATGACTCCAGTAGCCTTGTGCCAAGCATTGTACATTTTGATCAAATGGGCAATGCAACAGTTGGAGAAGCTGCAAAAAAATACCTCATTTCCGAGCCTCAGAATACCATCTTTAGCGCCAAGAGGCTGATGGGAAAAAGCTACAACGACCTGAAGGAACACAGTTCATTTTTTACCTACAAAGTAATAGATGACAATACCGAAAG
>JANMZN010000069.1:0-6116 GCA_031383285.1 Segetibacter sp. | reverse complement strand
TTATCCTCATTCCATTTAGGTTTTACTGACGCCACGTCTAAAACTTCCGGAGCTTTGAAAAAGAAAGAAGCTTGCAGGTAAAAATCGGTCAACAATGTACATCGGTCTTTTACAAGTTCTAAAATTTGAAAGAACTTATTTTCGTCCTGTATGATCAAACCCTTCTCTTCAAAATCTTTTCGAACAGTGTGCTGCCATTTATCAACCGGCAACTTTTTAATCCATTCGTGATTAAACCATTTTGCTTTTTCGTAATTGAACTTAGCGCCTCCTTTATGTACATGATCAAGAGAAAAGTTTTCAATCAATTCCTCCAAAGTGAATATTTCCTGCTCTGATCCATCATTCCAGCCAAGTACTGCCAACAAGTTCAAAAATGCTTCAGGCAAAAAACCTAATTCTCTAAATCCTGTTGCCATTTCTTCGGATTTTGGATCTTTCCAATTCATTGCAAAAACTGGAAAACCCAATCGGTCGCCATCGCGTTTGCTTAATTTTCCATGTCCATCGGGTTTCAATATTAAAGGAAGGTGAGCCCACTGCGGCATATCTTTTTCCCAACCTAAATATCTCCACAATAATAAATGCACCGGGGCACTAGGCAACCATTCCTCTCCTCTGAAAGCGTGGGAAATTTTCATTGAGTAATCATCTACAACTACAGCTAAATGGTAGGTTGGCATTCCATCAGCTTTCAACAATACTTTATCATCAGTAAGAGATGAATTAAACGAAACTTCACCGCGGATCATATCTGTGAAGGAGAGCGTTTCATTATCCGGCATCTTTATTCGAATTACGTAAGGCAATCCTTCATTGATCAACCTTTGCACTTCATCGTGACCTAAAGAAACTGAATTCCGCATTTTTTCTCTAACAATATGGCTGTACTGCGGTGAAGGATTTTCATCCGTTTTGAATTGTTCACGCATTTTCTCCAACTCTTCTTGCGTATCAAAGGCATAATAAGCAAATCCATTTGCTACCAATTGCTCTGCATATTGCCTGTACATTTCCTTCCTTTCGCTTTGGCGATAAGGGGCATATGGTCCACCATGCAAAGGACTTTCATCGGGCACAAGACCGCACCATTTCAAACATTCCTGGATATAATCTTCGGCGCCTGCTACATAACGATTTTGGTCTGTGTCCTCAATTCGCAAAACAAAATCACCCTGATGTTTTTTTGCAAACAAGTAGTTGTACAAAACAGTTCTTACACCTCCAAGGTGCAATCCACCTGTAGGTGAAGGAGCGAATCGGACCCGTACTTTCTTTTCCATAGGCTACAAAGGTAGGGTTTGGGATGCGAGGTTCTATCGTTGACAATCATTTTTTGGGTTGGGAACTGGTTATTTTGAAACCGTGTTAGTTTCTTAAAGCCAATTTCATTTAATCTGCACATTAACATTCTATAAGAAAGTTCGGATATATTTTTACGGTATGAGGTGTTTGGGAATATTGCTGACGTTGATGGTGGGATGTGGAAGCTACTCCCATGCTCAGCTTACATACAATGAGCTGCGTGTAGATTTCGATTCCTCATGGACATATAAAAACCTTAAACTCATTCCCATAAGATTTAAAGCTCAAGAAAAAGATTCCATTAGCATACTGTCGCCTAAACAACGGCTTATCTCGTTTTCAGAAGCTATGGAATTACATAAAATAAAAGTGCAGGAAATGCAATACGAGCTGGGTGCAGATGTTAATTGGTTACAGGTAACCAATCATTCAAGACAAGAAATAGTAATACAAGCGGGAGAAATAGTTGCAGGTGGCAAACAAGATCGGATGATGGCAGAAACTAAATTTATTGCACCCGGCACAACAGATTATATACACGTATTCTGTGTAGAGAAAAGAAGGTGGGATGATAAACCAAAGACATTTTCTCATTACGGAATGGCTAACAGCTCGGTAAGAAAAGCGATGGATATAACGGCTCGGCAGGCCGATGTATGGAAAGAGATAGACAAAGAGTTTTCTGCCCAGAAAAAAAAGAGCGAGACTTGGTCATACAAGGATTTGTACAAGGATGCAAATGATGCAGATTCCGGATACCTAAAATATTTCTTAGACAAGTACAATCAATGCGAAAGAAATCTGTCAGGTTTTGTATTCATTACCGGATCAGGTATCATGGCCGTAGAGTTATTTTCATCGCCTGATTTATTGGATATTACCTATGAAAACATGTTGCGTAGCTATATACAAACAGCTTCGGAATACGGCAATCTTCCAACCGCAACAAATGCAGTTGCAAAGTCGTTGTTAGACAATGTATTAATGAATGCTGAAAAACAAAAGGCTTATGTAAATGCTCATGGGCAACTACATCAACAAAATCAAAAAGTTGTACATCTTGTTGCTTACCCTTAATATTATTTAATGAATGGAAAATGTTTCATCAACTGATATACCAAAACCTGAATCAGTCAATAACCTGATCTTTCTTTTATGTCTGTCATTTTTCTCGCTTATTGCCGGTTATTTATTATCATCCATTTCATTTGTAGGCAAAATAGGTATAGGTCTATTCCATAGCGAATACCAATTCCTAAAAACATGGTGGAAAGGAAGTTTACTCGTTTTTTCGGCTTGGATAATACTATGGATTATTCATGTATTGCTTAAAAAGAGGCTTGCCCCATCAAGAAATATTCTTGCTTGTGTTGTTTCATTAATCATTGCGTTATCCGGACTCTACTTTTCATTTTACGATTTCAGACATACGCTATCACACAAATGGTTAGGAGAACGATTTCACCTTGGCGTATATTTGTTTTGGCTGGGCTGGGTAGGAATTTTGATTTTTGAATATCAAAAGAAGAAACATTATAATAATACAACGGTATAAAAATTGAGACAGATCACATACTATCGAAAAATTAAGAACAATATGCCAAAAACCTTTCAGATATTTTTTCTTTACGTACTTATCGTTATTCCATTTTCAGGAAATAGCCAAACTGTATCAGGCAAGTGGAAAGGCTATATGGTAGAAAGCGATTTCAGGCAATTTGAAAAGCGGTATAATGTTGAGTTAGAGATTGAACAGTTACCTATGAATATTATCAAATGCACAACAACAATTTATAATAAAAAAAGATTAGTCAGCACAACTTCAGGGCAAGGGTACAACAGTACAAAACATAATTACATCATTTTTAGTGAGATTACCTTTATTATAGTTAACGACAGCATTGATAAAGAACCTTGTCTTATGTCATGCCAATTAACTTACAATAAAATTGGACGAGAAACATTGACGGGAATTTTTAGAAGTAAAAAAGGCAGTAATTACTGTAGCGAAGGGAAGGTTTATTTGCGGAGATATATACCACAAGAAGAACGAGTAAAAAAAAGGGAAGAGCGAAAAGAAAAAAGAATAGAACGAAAGACAAAAAGAAAAAGCAGGAAAGCAAATTTATAAGTGATGATTAATAGTAGGTATTTTACTTATTCAGTTTTATTACTTGAATACTTAATTTACCACTTTTAATTAATATTTGGAAACTTGAAAAACAAGTTATTTTCACCTATGGCAATGAATAAAAAAAAACCACCTCTGAACCTAGAGCACCGCAGTGAAAAAATTGTTCCATTCAAGCATTTCATTATCAGAATGGGTCGCTATAGTGTATTTTCAATTCTCCTTATTATAGTATCAGCAGGAATTGGCACAATAGGCTATCATTATTTAGGGAAGTTAAATGCAATAGACAGCTTTCATATGTCCTGCATGATACTAACAGGCATGGGACCGGTAGCTGAAATGACAACAAATGGAGCTAAATTATTTTCCGCCTTTTATGCATTATACAGTGGGGTTGCATTTTTAAGTATTACTGCCGTATTTTTCGCACCGATTATTCATAGGTTGTTACATATACTTCAGGTAGAGAAGGATGACTAAATACCCAAGATGTCAATTAACTAACTAGTACATTAACCAAAAAAGCCACCATGCAAAGTAGCATGATGGCTAAACCTAAACCTAAACCTAGATCAACTTATTTAATGCGATTCGATTCCGCTTCCAGACCAGTTTTCCGTTGGCGGGCACCTTTTACCTGATTGCTTCCAAAGCGATATGAGAAGGACAAACGCAACTGCCTGCTATCCCACCCACCTTCTCCTTCAAAAATCGAACCCGCATAGTCACTTCTTGATCTCCAACGATTAGTCCTGAAAATATCAGTCACGGAGATTTTGGCTGTTGCTTTGTTATTGAATAATGTTTTTTGAACTCCTGCATCTGCACTCCACATAAATTCTGTTTTGAAAGTACCTCCCCAAATAGAGGGCGTATTAAACCAACCGCTAACCTCACCAGAATAACCTTTGCCCAAAGTGAATGTATGCTGGTTGTAATAATTAACGGTGGTTACATTCAGTTTAATAGTCTTTCCATCATCAAATGTCGCTCTAAAGCGGCTTTGGCTTGCAGTTGTACTCGCATATACATTCCACCACTTTGCAATATTGAAAGGTGCACTAACATTCAAGCTAAAAACATCTTGAGAGGCAAGGTTTTTATTGGTAATGAACGCTGCATTTATCCGGGTAGTGTCATTAATTTGAGTAATAAAATCAGAAATATGGCTATAGTTGATAGAAGTAGTTAAAAATGATTTATAGGTATGGCTTAAGCCAAAACTATTGGTGTATTGCGGTCTTAAAAAAGCATTTCCTTTTTCATAGGTCAATTCATCTAGCTTATTTTCGAAAGGGTTAAGATCCTGATAGTTTGGCCGGTCTATTCTACGGCTATAGTTGAGGTTAAACTGATGCGTTTCACTCATTGAATAACTAATGGCTGCACTGGGAAAGAGATTTAGATAGCTTCTTTTTACAACCTCTGTAGTATCCTTTTGAGTCTGCTTACTTTTAGCATTCAATATTCCCTCGCTATTGGTTTGCTCAGCCCGGACACCTACCTGATAACTCCATTTTTTGAATGCACGATTGTAATTAACATATCCTGCAGCCACGTTTTCTGTGTAGGTAAATCTATTGCTGCGTTCCCAATCCAACTGCTTTACATTATTCTCAACGTTGAAGAAATCAAAAACGTTATCAGTTTTTACAGATGCATATTTGACACCCAGACCTAATTTACCTGATAAGAAATTTTGTTCGTAATCTGCCTTAGCTGTATTGATATCAATATTGATGGGTGTATTATTTGCGAAAATTCTTTCCCTCAATATTTTACCAGTTTTAGCATTAGAATATACGTTTGGTTGAATACTGTTTGACCGACCACGAAAGAACCCTTTATCTGCATCAATATTTAGTTCTCTACCTACCGTATCTACATATCTATAGTTCACATTAATATTGCTATTGCTTCTGCTACCCGGCACATTATTGCTCGCCGTAAGGATTTGTAAAGGTAATTTTGTGCTCTGAGGCGAAATGAATGTTTTGCCAGACGATGACCAATTATTATCGCTATAATTTCCATTAATCATTACACCGATCGTATTGCTATTATTGATTGTATAGTCAACCCCAAACTTTATGTTCCCATCCTTATTTTCATTAAAGTTTGTACTTCGTTGATCATAGATGCTATCACTTTGCTGGCGATTGAAATACATGAAGTTTTCTCCAAGAAACTTGTTAAGACTTAAATTGCTAAAGATATTGACCTTTTTATTTCTATAATTTAGACTTACACTTCCATTGTATTTCGGATAAATCCCCTGACTATACCCAACAGAAGCATTGCCATTGGTACCGTATTTTTTATTCTTTTTGAATTTGATATTGATAATTCCGGCATTTCCGCTGGCATCATACTTGGCAGATGGGTTTTCAATCATTTCAATTGACTCAATATCGGTGCTTTGAACAGACCGCAGATAAGCCGCTAAATCTTTTCCGGCCATAGGGCTTGGTTTACCATCAATAAAAATCCTAACACCATTTTTAGCTTTCATACTGATGTTGTCATCTCTATCTATCGTTATTCCCGGACTTTTCTGTAAAAGTTCCATTACGTTGCTACCCGTTGCATTAATGCTATTCTCAACATTGAACACCGTACGGTCAGCTTTTACTTCTATCATCGGTCTTCTTGACGAGGTAACTGTTACATCCTTTAA
>JANMZN010000007.1:0-6197 GCA_031383285.1 Segetibacter sp. | reverse complement strand
AATTTTTTAAATGCGGTTGACAAGGCAAAAGAAAGTTGCCAAACCACTGGTGAAGCAGTTTCCGATCATTTCGTTGACGTCACCAAAATGATAGCCTTAGGTAAGGGTGGCCAACGGGAAGTAGACGACATAATGCTCACCAGATATGCTTGTTATCTGATTGCTAAAAATGGTGACCCCAAGAAAGAGCAGATTGCATTTGCACAAAGTTATTTTGCCATACAAACCCGTAAGCAGGAATTATTGGAGGAACGTATCCAGTTAATGGAACGGTTGCAGGCAAGGGAAAAATTGGCGGCTACAGAAACAGAACTATCCAAAAATATTTACGAAAGAGGAGTAGATAATAAAGGCTTCTTCCTTATAAGAATTAAAGGCGATTGGGCTTTATTTGGCGGGCATAATACCAGTGCCATGAAACGTAAATTGGGCATTGCCGAAAATAGACCCTTAGCCGACTTTCTGCCTACTATCACCATTACTGCAAAACAACTTGCTTCAGAAATTACCAACTTTAATGTAAAGAAGAACGATTTAAAGGGAGAAACCAACATTACCAATGAGCATGTAAAAAACAACCGGGATGTAAGGGCCTTATTGGGAAAAAGCGGTATAAAGCCAGAGCAGCTACCTGCCTAAGAAGACATTAAAAAATTGGAACGCAGGGTAAAATCTGCCGATAAGGATATTGAAAAGAAAAAATTAAAAGGTAAATAAACCATGAACAAAACTGACCTGATACAAAAAGTAAAAGCATTGGATGGTTTCAGCCCTTACACGTGTGCCTCACCTGCAAGATTTGCCCATTTTGTAGGCTGTTGGTAAATAACACTAACAGCGGCGTGAAAAGTAAAGCTAAAACCTAATGCATTCCATATTCTACCTTAATTAAATTGATAAGTCTTTCAGCTTCATTTTTTCTGTTTTTCAGCAGACCCATGTAGAATACATCAGTAGCTTTGGCATTGATGTATAGGTTAGACATTTCAAGTATTTTATCCTTATCTTTAGAAGACAGATGTATATTGTATACCTCCACGTTTGTTACGTCTACATTGTTATAAACATCGTTCAAAAACAGGTTGAAATTGGTATTGTCAAACACTTTTTCTGTTTGCTGTACCACTCTTTTATTAAATTCAACTACATACTTATTTTGATTCATTAGCGGTCCGTTTATCTTACTGTCATAAATCAGTATGCTATCCAGAACCAATGTCTTGTGCAACAAACGTAAATTACCAGACCCTTTAAGTTGTTGAAGAGTTGGTTCCAGGGGTGTATAGATGGTTTCGAGGTTTGCTTTTATGTAAAATCTGAATGGCAATTTGCCATCAAACTTTTCGGGCTCTTTTAAAAACATCAAAACAGAATCGTAAAACGGGATTTTATTAATTATTTTATTAATCGTGTTTTGAAACTGCAAAGTATCATACGCATAATCCTTTATCAGAGACTGAACATATACCCGCTCTCTGTCTTTCTCCACCTGGTGTTCCCTGAAATTTTCGGCCAAAAATCCACAAAACACAGCAAGAAAAAGCATTAAAAATTCCCAGAAATACGATTTCCAATTCTTCTTCCCCTCATGATGTGCATGATGATGTACTTCCATATTTTTATTTTCCTGATTAGGTATTTCATTTTCTGTACTTACAGTTGCTAAAGATTCATCTGAAACATGCGCGGATTCAGCATTTATAGGAATCTCCGGTGGGCTTTCTTCTGCCATTTAATTATTTTAAAAGCAAGGTAGGTTATTTCATTCTTAGCCTGCATGTTGGGTAAGGGATTCTTGACTGCAAAGTCTCAACCTGCTCTAATAATGGGTCATCATTTAAACTGCCAGAAATGTAGCGGACAGGGGGACCTGCCTTTATAAGCAATCTGAGAAAACCTGTTAAACACTACAGCCCTAGCACGTGTTCCACCCCTGCAAGATTTGACCAGTTTGTAGGCTGATGGGGAGGGCATCAAAAGGGGCAAAAAAGGTCATTCGGAAGGGCATAAATGTTATGAGGTAGTAAGGGGAACACGGATGACGCGGATGGGATGGATGGGATGGATTTTTTCTGGGTGAAAGGAGATGAGGCTGTTTGGGGTTTTGATGCAGGTTATCAGTTTATAATTTTCATGTTTAATGGTATGGGAAATAAAACTTTATGTAATTTGTTGGCTAATTCGCTACAATTAAATAATAGGTAATGGCAAAAAATAAAACCATTAATGTAAAGGGAACAGAGATTGTTCTTTTCAACAAAGGAAATGAGGAATACATTTCTATTACTGACATTGCACGATACAAGAATGCAATTGAGCCAAAAGATGTTGTAAAGAATTGGATGTGTAGCCGTAGCACAGTTGAATTTCTTGGGCTTTGGGAGAAAATTCACAACCCAAATTTCAAAGGGGTCGAATTCGACTCCTTTATGTTTGAGGCAGGAAGCAACTCTTTTGTGCTCTCTCCTTCAAAGTGGATTGAATCTACAAATGCAATAGGAATAATTTCAAAAATTGGGAGTGGTGGTGGAACTTATGCTCATCTTGATATTGCCTTTGAATTTGCATCCTGGGTAAGTGCCGAATTCAAACTCTTTTTGTTGGTTGAATTCAAGCGACTGAAATCAGATGAAAACGACCGCCTAAAACTTGATTGGAACCTACAAAGAACCTTAGCCAAAGTAAACTACCACATCCATACCGATGCCATCAAAGAAAACCTGATACCCAAAGAACTAAGCAAATTGCAAACCGCTTTTGTATATGCCGATGAAGCCGATCTGCTCAACATGGCTTAGTTTGGAATGACTGCTAAACAATGGAGAGATGCCAATCCCAAAGCCGAAGGCAATATTCGCGATGCGGCCAATATTGAACAGTTGGTGGTATTAAGCAACATGGAAAGCATTAATGCAGTTTTGATACACCAGGGTTTGCAACAAAGTGAACGTTTGCTGCAACTAAATAAAATTGCCATTACTCAAATGAAAAGTTTGGTTCTAAATAGCAGCCTTAAAAAATTGAAGTAAGCCTTCGTGCAATATCAATTTATCATTTGGCGCATGAAATAAATCGATGGTGGTTTTAGGAACAAGGGCATGAAGAAGGTCATGAAGAAGGGCATGAAGAAGGTCATCAAGAATGGGTCATGTAGAAAGGTCATGAAGAAGGGTCATTGAGGGTCATAAGGAAGGTCATTTATTTTATGAGGTGGTATGGGGAACACGGATGACGCGGATGGGATGGATGGGATGGATTTTATTTGGGTGAAAGGGGCTGACGGTGTAGGGTATTTTGATGAGGGTGCCATTTTACCATTTTCATGTTTAATGGTTTGGGAAATAAAACTTTATGTAATTTGTTGGCTAATTCGCCACCATTAAATAATAAGTAATGGCAAAAAACAAAACCATCAATGTAAAAGGAACTGAAATCACCATTATTGAAAAGGCAGGGCAAAAATATATATCGCTAACCGATATGTTAAAAGCTAAAGATGGAGATTTTTTTATTTCTGATTGGCTTCGAAATAGAAATACTAATGAGTTTTTGGGAATTTGGGAAACTGTTTATAATCCCAATTTTAATTATGGCGAATTCGCCATAATTAAAATGAACAGTGGTGGTTTTAAAATTATGTAAAGTATTCATGTAGTTTCATTGCAAAAGGTTTAAAACAAAGTAAATCCCGATTGTTATTGGAAAAGCAACTAAACAAAATTTACATTATACCAATGAAATCCTTTTTCAACCATGCAAGCATAAAATAATTAAAATGAAAAAAGCAAACGAAATAAAATTATTTGAAGACAAAAAGGTGAGAAGCCTTTGGGATGAAGAAAACGAAAAATGGTACATATCCATAATAGATGTGGTTGCTATTTTAACTGAAAGCGTTGACCCAAATGCCTATTGGAGAAAATTGAAACAACGCCTAAAAGCAGAAGGAAATGAAACCGTGACGAATTGTCACGGTTTGAAAATGCAAGCACCTGATGGCAAAATGAGAATGACGGATGTTGCAGACATCGAACAACTTTTTCGCCTCATACAATCTATTCCTTCCCCTAAAGCAGAACCATTTAAACTGTGGTTAGCTAAAGTAGCTGCCGAAAGATTAGATGAAATGCAAGACCCCGAACTGAGTATCGATAGAGCCTTAGAGCAATATTTGAATTTAGGTTATTCTGAAAATTGGATCAACCAACGCCTTAAAAGCATTGAGATCCGAAAAGAACTCACCGATGAATGGAAAAAAAGAGGCTTAAAAGAAGGCGTTCAGTTTGCGACACTTACCGATATTATTACCAAAGCATGGAGCGACAAAACGACCAAAGAATATAAAATCCTTAAGGGCTTAAAAAAAGAGAACCTTCGAGATAATATGACCAATACCGAGTTAATTTTAAATATGTTGGCTGAGGCTTCTACAAAAGATATTTCGGCAGCTGTTGAACCCAAAAATTTTGATGAAAGTAAAAAAGTAGCTAAACAAGGCGGTAATGTTGCTAAAGTTGCACTAAAAGAATTGGAAGCGAAGACAGGAAAAAAAGTAGTAACATCCTTAAATGCAAAAACAGCATTACAGCTGACCGAAACGAAAAGCAAAAAACTAAAATGAACAAAACCGATCTTATACAAAAAGTAAAAGCACTTGAAGGTTTAACACCTTGCATGTGCTGGTAGACTTATCCATTTTTGTTGCTTGTTGGTGAATGATGCCAACAGCGGCGTAAAATGCACCGGTCAGCAGCAGCAATTACGAAAAATGGAAAGTGCAATTTCCGGGAACAAGCAGGCTAAAAACCTCACCTGCAACCCCACCACCTGCGGCAAACAATGGAAGAATAGGAACGGGCGGTTAATTAGTTGTATATATTCAGTGGGAAAAATGTAGCAAAAAAGCTCCATTTTCAGCCTGAAAGTGGGAAAACTGATCCCGTTTAGGGCGTTCGGAACGGCCTCGACCCCGTCTCGAACGGCCTCGAGGCTCTCTTTTACGGCCTCGAGGCTGTCTCGGACGGCCTGGTAACCCGTTCAGAACGGCCTCGAGGGTGTCTTGAACGGCCTCGAGGCTCTCTTTTACAGCCTCGAGGCTGTCTTTTACGGCCTGGTAACCCGTTCGGAACGGCCTCGAAGGCGTTCAGAACGGCCTAAAAGAAGTGAACAACACATGGATGGATTTTGCATATATGAATAGTGGATGGCGCGGATGGGATGGATTTTTATTTGATAAGGGGCATTTATTTTTGGGTTATTTCATGGAGCTTTTAATGGCAATGAAGGATGGTAGCCAATAATGGGGTGGGAGGGTTGCTTTAGCTACAAAGACGAAAAAACAACGGCTTTAAAATAATGATTGCCATGAGGAACGAAACCAATAATTGTAAGCCAGGGCGCTTGTGAATAGCATACCAAAGCGGAGGAAAGCGCTGCAAGAAAATAAAGGCATTATTTATAAATATTTTTTGGTAAGTGTAAGGGGGAGGGGTATTTTTGGAGGGGCATTATGAAATATTGTAAAAAGCTTATAACAGGTACAAAATATGGAAATTGACGCTTTTACTGTACTTTCCACTTCTGAAAATATGTCAACAAAATTCTTCACTAATCATAACGGGAATTCTCTTCTAAAAAAGTTCAATGGTGCCTTTGAACACATTGCTAATATTTATGCCTTTCATGCTGTAGTTGGATATTTCAGAGCCTCGGGTTATTATGCCATCAGGGAGCATTTGATGAAAGTGCCAGAAGTAAAAATTCTTGTTGGGATAAATGTAGATGCAGTAAGTGCAGAAGCAAAAAGAAGAGGGTTAATGTTTTTTGGTGATCCTGAAAAGTCAAGGGATGAATTTATAAAATGGATGCGACAGGATATCAAAGATGCTGCTTACACTAAAGAAGTGGAGGATGGGATACTTCAGTTTATGGAAGATATCATGGACAAAAAAATCCAGATCAGGGTACACAAAACCAAAAAGCTTCACGCTAAGATTTATATTTTCCTTCCTAAAAACTTTAATGAATATTCAGGTGGCGAAGTAATAACCGGCTCTTCCAATTTAACCAGCTCAGGTTTGGGAATGGAGGATGAGGGCAATTATGAATTCAATGTTGCACTAAGAGATTATGATGATGTATTGTTTGCACAAAATGAGTTTAAAAAACTGTGGGAAGACGGTGAAGAAATACTGCCA
>JANMZN010000018.1:0-4453 GCA_031383285.1 Segetibacter sp. | reverse complement strand
AGTAGCGAAAAAAAGCAAAAGCTGCTGATGGTGTTGAAGCAGATAGCGGAGCAAAATGCACCGGATGAAAAAACAGAAGTTTAGTTTTTAGGCGAAGTTGGTTACCTTATCATTCGCTAAAGGTTGTGGGGGAACAACAATTATGGCATCATTTTTTGAAGGTTTGGTCTCCATATTCATTCTTTAAACTAATTTTTTTACTTTTGTAGTATGTATAGTAAGCAGCAAATTCTTGAAGTCCTAAAAGCCAACAAAGCAACTTTGGAGCGTAGATACCCTATTGCAGAATTGGGACTTTTTGGCTCTTATGCCCGAGGAGATGCTAACGAGCAGAGTGATATTGACATACTTGTAGATTTCAAGGGCAGTATTGGAATAGGATTTATAGCCTTAGCACATGAATTGGAAGATATGCTGCAACAGAAAGTTGATTTAGTATCGCGCAAAGGCATAAAGCCCCACTACCTTTCTTCTGTAGAAAAAAACCTTATTCACGTCTGAAAGAAATACTGATTTCCTATTGCAAGACATTGCAGAAGCTATTTGCAATATTTTTGCTTTTACAGATGACTTTACACTTGATAAGTACCGTACAGATATTAAGACTAGACATGCAGTAGAGCACAACTTTATGATTATAGGCGAAGCAGTTGCAAGGCTTCCGGAAAGTTATAAATTTCAAAACAACCAAATTAATTGGCGGCTAGTTAAAGATTTCAGGAATGTAATAGTGCATGACTATTTCGGAATAGATGCTACAATTGTTTGGGATATTATTCAAAACAGCCTTCCTGACTTGCAAAATCAAATTGATCTTTTGCTCGAAAATAAATAAGTGCAGAAACTTGAAAAAAGGATACCCTGCTAAGCCACAGGTTGTGCCCTCACAACTTTTTAAAAACATTTGTATTTTTAATTTCAAAAGTATCTTTAGAAATACCTCTATCAATAGACGATTGAAGATAAATTTATAAGTTGGTAAAATACCAACTATTTATTATTTTCGCCATCGTATCAGTAACGAAGAGTTATGCTTATTGTTTATCTGAACAAACTGACCGAATTTTCAAAAAAACATGCTTATGCACGAAAAAGCCTGAGTGTGTGGAAAACAGTAGTTGAATATGCTGTATGGGAAAAGAAGCAGGATGTACTTAATGATTTTCCAAACGCCAAAATGATTAAGAATAACAGGGCAAGGTTTGAAATATTACACAATACCTACAGGCTGATTGTTGAAATTGATTACGAGGATAAAATTGTTGAAATCAGGTTTATTGGAACACATACGCAATATGATCGCATTGATCCATCAAATATATAAGCTATGGCAAATAAATGGTACATTATTGAAAACAAAGAAACGTATGCGTTGGCATGTAGCAGGTATGAAAAGGTGAAACTAAGTGTAAAAGGTTCTGCAGAGCATAAAGAAAAAATGCTGCTAGCCTTGCTCATAAATCAGTACGAAGAAAAAAACAGCAAGCTGCCACTAGTGGACCCCATAGCGTTGATAAAAATTCGCATGGAAGACTTTGGATATAAGGCCAATGACCTGGCCAAAGTATATGGGGATAAAGGAACGATTAGTAAGGTGTTGAATTATAAACAGCCTTTATCGCTTACTATGATAAGGAAGTTTAGCGAGCTGCTGCGTATTCCGACTGATATGTTGATAAGGGAGTATGCGCTGCAATAGGAATAGGTTACTTGAAAGCGAGTGATCTGTATATAATTACGTGTATTTTTAGGTAGCAAAAAAGATCGAATATTAAGCAGAAATAGCAAGATTTTTCTGCCATTAGGAATGCATTAAAATCTTTAGTATGATGGCTTTGTGGGTGTAAAGCGGCTACAATAAGAAATTACATGCCTGGGAGTTAGCTTGGAATTTTAAATAAAGTGAGACGTAAACTAATTGTGTATTTAGTTTACAATTTAGGTGAGGTTGTAAACTAACTTTTAGTTTTACGGTTGAGGAAATTAAATGAAGCCTATTAGAAATACAAGTGGCGTAAATAACAATGCACCCTCAGCTTGGGGTGCATTGTTCTTATTGATTAGTCTGTAAGATGCTTGACAGCTATACGCTCATGGTTTTGTTTTTTTGCTGTTTCTAAGCATCTTTTTTGGGTGGTTTAGGTTTGGCAGGGGCCGCTGCATCGTCTATAACACGGGCAATTTTATAACCTGTTACAAAATCTGGATTTTGTTTTTTGTATCCTCTTACAAGTTTGTCAAGTGAATTTTCTAAAACTGTATCAGCCTTTTTGATTTGTGTGTTTAAATTTTTTGTGGCTGTTCCTTTTGTTATTTTGGCTTCGCCGGGTTTGCCTACGAAGGCATCGTATTGATTTCGGAGCTGCTGTAGATCGTCCATGTTTTTCTTGATGATGCCGTAGTCTTTGAGGGCATCTAAATTGTTTTGAGCTAGGGCTGTTATGTTGTTTGCGGTAGCTATAAACTTGTTGTTGGATAATGCTCTTAGGGCGCTGATTGTGAAATTGGCGGCTGATTTTATTTCTTCATTATTAGTAGCCTCGCCGTAGGCTATAAGCGCACCTACGATAATTATTAATTCTTGCGTGTACAATTCACGGGCTTCTTCTTTGGTGGCGGCTGCACCTTTTCGGTTGAGCAACTGAACACCTGCCTCGACAAGAATGAGTGCAAGTATTTCTTTGAAACTGACCCATGCATTTTTGAAAGCGGGGATGGAATCGAGAATGCCTTCGGATAGGGAAATGTGATCGCTCACTTTACGATACATGTTGATTTTTACATTTTGTCGCTTTGTCATAACTATTTTTTTAAGTTTTAATGAATGAGCTAAGTTATATTCTGTTTTTTGAACTATCAAAAAAAATTATAGATTTACTAAACAGACTATGTATGTGTATTTAACTGATCAATAGTTAGTGTACGGAATGTTGATAAGAGGTATATTAGGTTTTGAGGGGGGATGAAGGGACAATCTCTCACCGAGGGGGAAAGAAAGGGTAAGTTGATAATTTGGCTTGTTTGCAGCGGAAAGACAATACTTGGTTTTCCACTGGGCTTGGGAGACCTCACCCCTAGCCCCTCTCCGAGGGAGAGGGGAACAGGCAGTGAGGAGGAAGAAGTTTATAAAATGGCTTGAAGTTTAGCCTTTAGGGATTGTGTGATTGAGGTTGTTGATTGTATGATAAAATATACATTCTGCATGATTGCGTTTTGGTATTGTATGGGGCATTTTATTGATTGTATGGATTGATATTTTGATTGTAAGCTGCAATCCTGGCAGTGTAGAAAATGGGGTGAGTGCTGTATAAAATGGGATAACTCTTGTATAAGACGAAATATTGGCTGTACGAAACGACATTTGCGTTGTACGAAACGACATGTTCGATGTCAATTACTGGTTTTTTAATGTAGAATGTCGTTTTGGCGATGTGAAAAAGAGGTTTTTCGATGTTGAATACGGTCTTTGTGATGTAAGGTGCCGTCTTTTTGTTGTCGGAAATGAGGTTGACGGTGTGAGGTGTTTGATTTTGAAGCGGTTATGGAGATAATGTTTGTTTATAGTGACTAAATGGCAGGGGGGGGGATTTATTGATTGTACATTTTTGAAAGGGCTTGGGCAGTTGATTGGAGGTTTTGTTTTAGGGAAGATGGGTGTATGACTTTTACATCTGCACCGAAGCTTAGGATTAGGCTTTCGAGTTCTTTGTTAGGGATAAGTTGAAGTTGTATAATGATGCTTCCATCATCATTATGTGAAATAATCTTTTGTGAGTGGTGTATGGGTTTGGTTGCAACATAAGGAGATCTTGATGCCGAAAATTCAAGTTCAATTGTTTCAACTGAAGTGTTTGAAGGAAGAGTAACACCAATAATATTTTTAAAATAGTCATCAACATCTAAAGTTGTATTCTCGATATACCCTAAAGAATTTACTTTCACTGTAAGCATCCTATCTAAAGCATAAGTACCAATTGTTTTTGTTGTTTCATACATCCCAAGCAGAAACCAGCGGTTGTTATATTCTTTTAGTAAATAGGGATGTATTAGCCAATCCTGTGGTTCTGATTGATTAAATGATTGGTAGCAAATTTTTAAAACTTTCTTATTTACTATAGCTATAAAAATATCTTCTAAAAGTTCTACCCCTTTTGCAGCAGGCGGGTTTTCAAATGCAATGACAGAAAGAGATTTTTCATTTGGCTTATTTCTTTTTTCAAGTTTGTTTACAATTACTTCTATTTCATCTGATAAGGTAAACCCTTTTATCTGCTTTAATAAGTGAGCAGCTTCGTTTAGTAGTATCAATTCTCTTTCATCTAAAGGAAGTTTTTGAATAGAAAATGAGCTTTCTTCATAAAAATAAAAAACCTCTTTGCCGTCTTGTCTGCTTTCTATAGGTGCCCCATATACACTTTGCATAGCTTCCATATCCTTACGGAGCATACTTGGC
>JANMZN010000557.1:0-2540 GCA_031383285.1 Segetibacter sp. | reverse complement strand
GTAATGTTGATGGTAACTGTTCTGCAATTATCACAGTAGCAATTCCACAATCCGATGGTACTGTCATAATAATTGAGACAATGTTCGTCTGTATTGTAAACATGTAAACCATCAGGAGGGCTGCTTATTGCATTTCGCTGTGCTGTATTTAGCCTTGGAAACAAAATGCCTTTGCTAGTGGAAGAAACATCTAGCAACGCCTTTGCATTTGGGCTAGTCGTTCCTATACCTACGTTTTGTGCAGTTAGAAAAAAAGTTGCCAAAACAAAAATTAACAGGAAGGATAATTTTTTCATCAGCTGATATTTAGGAATTATAAATTTAGACTAATTTTTAATATTTTTTGCTTTTTATCCTAAGCTCCTGAAAATTGAAGATACAATAGTAAACCTGCCGCACCTGTCATAATAGCTAATGCTGTAAAACCAAAGATGTTTGAAGCCAACCCGTTTACATGTTCGCCCATGATGGTTTTATTGTTGGAAATGTGCAAAATGATAGCAATTAAAACAGGGGCTGTAATGCCATACAGTATTGCTGTAAAAATCAATGCTTTGATAGGTGAAATGCCAATATAATTCAAAGACAGGCCTAGCAAGAGTGAAATGGCAATGATGACGTAGAACCCTTTCGCCTCATGAAATTTCTTGTCCAATCCTTCTGCCCAACCAAAAGTTTCACTAAAAATATAAGAGAGCGAACCACTTAAAACGGGAATGGCAATAAGACCTGTTCCAATAATTCCGACTGCAAAAAGCAGATAAGCCAAATTGCCGGCTAGTGGTTTCAAAGCCATTGCTGCCTGTTCTACTGTATCTATTTGATGAACACCGCCTTGATACAACACGGTACCGGTAGTAAGGATGATGAAATACATAACAAAGCCCGAGAATGTCATCCCAAAGTCAACATCTTTTCGCATTTCGTGGATGATTTTTTTACCAACCACTAAATGATTTTTCTTGTGCTTCATCTCTTCTACTTCTACAGAAGCCTGCCAAAAAAACAAATACGGTGAAATGGTAGTGCCAAGGATGCCCACTATGATGGCTATAAATGCTTTGTCAAATTTTAATGTTGGAATGAAGGTCGCCTTAAATATCTCTTTAAAATCTTGCTTGTATAAAAAAGGAACAATGAAATAAACGAGCATGACGATGCACAAATATTTTAGGATGGAAGCAATTTTGGCATAGGGCAAATAGATGATCAAACCCAACAGAAGAGCTGTAAAAAAAATACTAAAAAAGGTGGCGTTTATACTTGGGAATAACAAATTTCCTACGGCTCCCATACCGGCTATGTCTGCTCCAATATTCATAATAATGGCCGGAAAACTAAACACCAACATTAAATACAAAACAGGTCTTGGGTAATGTTTTTTAAGGGTACCGGTTAGCCCTTGCGCAGTCACCAAACCAATTCTTGCACACATCTGTTGTATGGCAGCCATTAGCGGAAAAGCTACAATGGATGTCCAAAGTGTGGAAAGTCCAAAAGCAGCACCGGCCTGAGAATAAGTAGCAATGCCCGAAGGATCATCATCGCTTGCTCCGGTAACCAATCCCGGACCCAATAGTTTCCAGAAGCGCATGAATTTTGACGCCTTTTTTTTATTGGTTTCCATAGCAGAAGTAAATGACTATTTAGTAATTTTTTAAATGAAACTTAGGCACCTATAATAGTATAAATATAGTGCAATAGCATTCAATGAAAATATACTTTTATGCTTGTGGCTTTTATTCCTTATTTAAGTGTAACAAGATATTGTGTAAGTAAAATTGTTTCATTCGTTTAACAATTTCATAAGTCGTAGGGTCCCTTTCAGGAGACCCCACGTGGACAAACAGCCTGCGAGGCAGGCAAGTTTGCAGAGAACAACTCCCACGCACAAGTTGCTGGTGAAAACACCATGCAACGGCAATGTTGCAACAACGACATGGGAAATGATATGAATGTACTTTGTTGGTTGCATTTCTGCAACCAACAAAGTGGAAATTAGCTGTTTACTTTACAATGACCAATGGATTTGCAAATACTTCATTTTGATACATAACCCTTACAGTATAAGTACCTGCAACTAATTTTTTGGTTGAGAAATTAATGATACTACCATTTGTTTCTACCTTTTTGCTGTCAACTATTTTTCCGTTTATATCCAATATGTCTATGCTTACTTTTCCTACCATATTCTTGCTATATACTACTTGAAAACTGGTAGTTGCAGGGTTAGGAAAGATAGTAAATTGAGGATTGTTATTAGCAGTAAGCCTTACAATATTGCTATATCTAAAGCTGCCATCTTTGTCCACCATTTTTAGGCGATAATAAACTACTTTTTGGGTAGTGAATACTGAATAATCTGTAAATGAGTAGCTGTGTTTGCTTCCATTGATTGATGCAGCTTGTAAACTGCCAATCGTTTCAAAATTTCTGGCATTGCTACTTCTTTCTACTTGATATTGTTTGAAACTGATTTCATTTTCTACTATCCAAGCTAGTTGAGCATCTACATTTTTTTGCTTTCCGGTAAATGAAAG
>JANMZN010000542.1:0-11437 GCA_031383285.1 Segetibacter sp. | reverse complement strand
CCGGAGTGAGTGTAGAAAAGGTTCATAAAGTCGAGAATAAGAATTACTTGTTTGTTGACCTTAATATAGCATCGAATGCAAAAGCAGGTACTTTTAAGATTGCTATTAAGGGACAAACCAATACTTCCATTAGCTATCAATTGAAAAAAAGGCGAGAAGGCAGGGGAACTAAGTTTGCTCAAGGGTTATCATCGGCTGATTTTATTTATCTACTGATGCCTGATCGTTTTAGCAATGGAGATGAAAGCAATGATCGCATTCCTGGTTTGAAAGATCAAACACTCAACAGAGATTCTATGTATCACCGTCATGGGGGTGATTTGCAAGGAGTGATCAATCACCTGGACTATTTGCAAGAGCTGGGCGTTACGGCTTTGTGGATGACCCCTGTTCAGGAAAATGATATGCCTGACCGGACAGAACATGGCTATGCTGCAACGGATCATTACACAGTAGAAAAAAGATTTGGAGGCGATGCCGCGTATAAAAAACTGAGCGACGAAGTGCACAAAAGAGGAATGAAGTTGGTTCAGGATGTTGTGTACAATCATATAGGTTTAAACCATATTACGGTTGTCGATCAACCAATGAAAAGTTGGTTGCATGAATGGCCTGAATTTACCCAAACCAGTTACAAGGATCAGCCACTTTTTGATATTTATGCCTCTGAAAAAGACAAAAAAATAACAGTAGATGGTTGGTTTACCAAACAAATGCCTGATCTAAATCAAAGCAATCCATATGTAGCCAATTTTCTTATTCAATTTGCCCTTTGGTCAGTAGAGGAATTTGGTGTAGATGCTTGGAGAATTGATACCTATATATACAATGACCTTAAGTTTATGAACCGTTGCAACAAGGCATTGCTTGATGAGTATCCTAGTATTTTTATGTTTGGTGAGACCTGGGTACATGGTATAATAAGTCAGGCATATTTTACTGAGAATAATTTGAAGGTTCCCTTTAAAAGCAATTTGCCAGGAGTGACTGATTTCCAATGCAACATGTATGGCATTATACCTGCCATGAATCAACCTTTTGGATGGACAGAGGGCGTCAACAAGTTGTACTCAACATTAGCGCAGGATATCATTTATCAAAAACCCATGAATCAGGTAATATTTTTGGACAATCATGATTTAAGCCGGTTTTTGTCTTTGGTAAATGAAGATGAAGAAAAGCTGCGGAGTGGTATCAGTTGGTTACTGACTTGCCGTGGAATTCCTCAGCTATATTATGGAACGGAGGTTTTAATGAAAGGTTATACAAATCCAGATGGTTTGGTCCGCGGGGACTTCCCTGGAGGTTGGAAAGGCGACAAAGTAAATGTATTTAAAGGAGATGGCCTCAGTTCAGCACAAATGGAAACCCTTAGGCTAACTCAAACGCTTGGAAATTTTAGAAAAAAATCATCTGCAATAAAAACAGGTAATATGATGCAGTATGTGCCTGAAGATGGATTGTATGTTTACTTTAGGTACGATGCATTACAAACGGTTATGGTGGTTATGAATACCTCCACTAAAGAAAAAGAAATTGATTTCAGCAAATTTAGCGAAAGGACAAGTGGCTTCTCAATTGCAAAAAATGTAGTTGACAATATGACTTACAAAACAAGTAATAATTTTACTATTCCCCCTAATAGAACTTGGGTATTCGAACTTAAGAGGTAGCTTTTACTTAGCTATTTATTATCAAATATTTTGTAAATGATGATTGATTTGTTGTTAATGGATTGACTCGGTTTTTTTTAGTATGTAATTATTCTCCATTGGTAATTTTTATTATTGTCAAAGGTTTTTAGTTGATTTATGAAAATAAATAAAGCCTTCATTTATTTTATCGTGTTACTGATCATTGTAGTCGGCATTCGATGTAAAAGTGTTCGTATTTCATCATCACAAACAGCAATGTACAAATCCATTTACATTGATCAGTTTAAATTGAAGTATTTCACGCAAATGCTCATCAACGGTTATAATAATTCACAAGCTATTCAAGAAATTATCAGTATAGATCACAGCGGATTTACAGAACCTATATTGACGGAAGATGATTACAATTTCATTGACAGTATTACAAGAATAGACAATCAAAAGATGCAAAGTGATTCTGCAAATAGTATTGGAAGGGTTGCAGAAGGTGCAAAAGGAAAACACATTTTGGGATTTGTTCTTGGTAGAATTAGTAGTAATTGGCTCGACAGCTTAGCCAACAAGCGATACAAAAATGCTGGAGTTGAGAAAATGTATAAAGATTGATCTTGATTTGCTAAAAAAAATTCCTTTCTGATATTGATAATAGCCCTGAATGATGAACTTGCTTCTACGATGTAAACTTAAATGCAAATGAACAATTCCCACCCCCCAAAATCTTTTGAAAAGGGACTTATTGAAAGACATCCATACTTGAAAATCAATGGTAACTATGAGTGCTATCAATGTTGAAACGCAGCATAATAAAATTTAACCGCTGCCGCTACTTCTTCTTCCGATTTATTTTGTGTAAATGTTAGGGGCAATCTTCTTTGAAAGCTGCCTTCTATTCCCGTTTTATAATATTTTACAGCCAACACAAAATTGTCTTTTAAGCTTCTTGGCACATTGTCTTGTTCAACTTTTGCTGATATAAAATTTTCCCAATTGGTAATATGTATTTTATAGTGATAAATACCGTTTGTGTTGACAGTTATGCAAGCCTTCTTTGATAATCCTTTGATTACAAAAAATGCTGCTGGAATTAAAACAAATAGTCCTGTAATTAATACTGCACTTTTATTATAACCCTCATCCTCACTAAAATAACTTACAAGAGCAGAAATAAATATTGCAAGGAAAACTGCGGCTATTATAAAATTCAAAATAACGGATTCCTTTACAATGAAATCTTCGTTTTTATCTAGTTGTTTTTTCATTAAGTTATTATATTTCCAATAAATGTACCGATCGTTGATTAATTAATGCTGCTTTAATTGAATGGGAAATAATTGTAGGACTTTGAAACTCAGTTATACTTTAATTTGGGACTACTGAATTGTGTGACGGCAATCTTACTATCTCCTTAATCCTGACCAATAGAAATAATAAACTTCATTTGAGAGAAAACAAAAAAGGCAGTCTTGCACAGGCTGCCCTTCGATAGAATATTGGATTTTAAAAAAGTAACTCCGTATTCAAACGGGAACTTTTCAACCTTATTGTTTGAATGCTTGAATATTTTTTAATTGCATGTCACTTTCGTCAATTAGGAGCAAGGGAGTTCCCAATCTTTAAATGTTGGTATTTGACAAAATTATTTAATTTTAAATCTAATAATTTGAAAATCAATTAATTGAAATTGTTTGATTTCTAATTGGTTTCTTGGAAACGTTTAAATACTAAGGCTAAATATTCCTTTATGCAATGTTTACTATGTAGATCGCTTTTTTGAGATTACTTTTGAACGATACAATTGGATTTATTTTTTTCAATCTTCATTATCAAAACTTAAGTAAGTGAATAAAATCGAAGAAATCATTTCAAAATCAATAGAAGTAAAGCAACAATTATTAGAAGATAGTAATATGCATTTGCAAATTAAAAGTGCAATTCAAATAATTACTTCGGCATTTAGCAATGGAAAAAAAGTATTGTTTTGTGGGAATGGCGGAAGCGCAGCTGACGCCCAACATCTTGCTGCAGAGTTCTCCGGCAGGTTTTATATGGATCGTCCAGCATTGCAATCGGAAGCTTTGCACTGTAACACCTCTTATCTTACAGCCGTTGCTAATGATTATAGTTTTGAAGTCATTTATTCACGCATTATAGATGGTACAGGCAACAATGGCGATGTATTGGTTGGATTAAGTACTTCTGGCAATTCTGCCAACATTGTAAAGGCTTTTGAAAGTGCCCGTTCTAAAGGTATGACAACAATTGGCCTTACTGGTTCCTCTGGAGGAGTTATGAAAGAAGTGAGCGATGTTTTGCTCAATGTGCCTTCTTTTGACACCCCTAGAATACAGGAATGCCATATTCTTCTGGGTCATATAATTTGCCAATTTGTAGAAGAAAATTTGTTTGGAGATAAAGCAGCACCATGATCAAAGAAGCTATTATCCTTGCTGGCGGTTTGGGAACAAGATTGAGATCTGTTGTTAGTGATTTGCCTAAATGTATGGCACCGATAAATGGTATTCCTTTTATTGCTTACGTCATAAATCATCTTCAAAGGCAAGGGGTAACTCATTTTATTTTTTCTTTAGGGTATAAAAGCGAATCTTTTATTGCGTTTCTAAACAATGATTATAAAAATCTTTCTTATCAGCTTAGTATAGAGGATGAACCTTTAGGAACAGGTGGGGCAATCAAGCAATCATTAATATATGCCTTAGGAAAGTCAGTTGTTATTGCCAATGGCGATACGCTCTTTAAAGCTGATATTGTAGAAATGTCTCAGTTGCATGAATTGAGTGGGGCAAATTGTACAATGGCCCTCAAGCCTATGACAAATTTTGATCGGTATGGTGCCGTCGAAATAAATGCGCAAGGACTAGTGCAATGTTTTAAAGAAAAACAATTTTACGAAAGTGGCTTGATAAACGGAGGCGTTTATGCCCTCAATAAAGCAAAGTTTTTTGAGGAAGAATTCCCGGATAAATTTTCTTTTGAAACAGCGTATTTACAGAAGCTTTATAAGGAACGAACCATTTTAGGAATAATACAAGATAAATACTTTATCGATATAGGGATACCTGAAGATTATGAAAAAGCTCAACTCGAATTATTACAACATGGTTGATAATACTTTATATGAAAAATGCTTTCCAAGCATACTCTTACTAGTTATGCTTTCCTGCATTATATATCATTAGTACCTTTATAGTCCCCTTTTAAATACTGCAAACCTCAGAATATGGACATTTCACAAATAGACAAAACGTGGACATTGTTTCTTGACCGAGATGGTGTAATTAATCATGAGAAGAAAGATAACTACATTCTTCATTGGGATGAGTTTAGGTTTTATAATGGAGTAACAGGTGCATTAAAGATACTATCAGATATTTTTGGAACCATCGTAATGGTTACAAACCAAAGGGGTGTAGGTCGAGGTTTTATGACCGAAGCGGACCTGGCTGATATACATGCCAACATGCTCTCAGTTATATTAGAAAATGGGGGTAGAATAGATAAAATTTATTACTGTACAGCCATAGAAAGTGTTGATGAAAACAGGAAACCCAATCCTGGCATGGCAATGCAGGCAAAAGTAGATTTTGAACATATTGATTTTTCAAAAGCCATCATGGTGGGTAACAAGCTGAGCGATATGCAGTTTGGAAGGAACGCTGGCATGTTTACTGTTTATGTTGAAACAACGCATCCTGAAGTTGATTCACACCATCCCCTCATTGATACTAGGTTTGCAGACCTTTACGCATTTGCCCATTATGTTCAATCTGTGGTAATAAATTCATAAAAAGGTCGGTGAGAATGGTTTTCACTATTCATTTTTAATTGCTTCATTTATATTCGTGCAACAATGAATATTCGTATTTTAATATTTTTCCTTGGAATTCTCATTTCATTTTATGGATCAGGTCAGGAAATTGTACTCGCAAATAATAAAAGTTTCAGTAAGGAAATATTGAAGAAACTAAAGAAAAGCGAAGACAGCCTCAAAGTTTTTGGCAAAAAAATGATTAATGAGCGGACGGCATTGGATCGTTTTTTAGCAGATAGTATGTTTATTAGAATGTTGGTCAGGTCATTAAAAACACCCTATTCTTTCAATTATTCCTATGATTCTTTAAAAACAATTTCACGTTTATATGCTCCGGACAGTTCTTTCAGAATTTTTACCTGGGAGTTTATGAGGTATGATGATTACTATCGTCAGCGAGGTGCTATACAAATGAAAACAGCAGATGGCTCCCTTAAATTGTTTCCGTTGATTGATATAAGCGATTTCACTTCTGCACCTTTAGATTCAATTCGTACACCTAATAATTGGGTAGGGGCTATATATTACAGCATAATTATGAAGACTGCAAACAATCGGAATTATTATACGCTCATTGGGTTTGATGATAATAACAGGCGCTCAACTAAAAAATGGATTGAAGTGTTGTCATTTGATGATCAGGGAAAGCCCGTATTTGGAGGTCCTTTTTTCAGCATTCGTACTGATGATCTTCGAGGTTCAACTGCAGGTGCAAGGTTTTGTTTGGAATATAAAAAAGATGCGGCTGCAAAAATGAATTATGATAAAGACCTTGATATGATCGTTTATGAACATCTTGTAAGTGAGGACAACAGTCCTGATAAACCCTATTCCATGATACCTGATGGAGACTATCTTGGTTTTAAGTGGGTAAACGGGAAGTGGATTCAGGTGGATAAAATCTTCAATAGTAAACTCCAAGATGGTCAGGCACCTGTACCAATGCCCTTGAAAGATGCTGCTGGAAAAAGTGATGAAATGAGATTGTCTGATCAGTCAATGAAAAACATGCAACGACAAAAGCAAGAACCAGTTCAGCCACCGCCATCTAAAAAGCCACCGGTGAAAAAAACTGAAAAAAAGCCGGAAAATGATCAACAGGAATCATTTTGATTATTTTGTCACCTTTGACTTTTTTAAGTCGTCCTCACTTATGAAGTACAATAGAAAGACATGTTGGAACAATCCTATTGGCTGAAATTTATTGAACCAGGAAATGTCTTTTTGTTTATTCATTTTGCTAAAAGCTAATTCTCGCATACTGACCAGATAATGCCCGGTATCAGGCATTTCGCTACACATTTTATAACCTTCATTTTGAAGAATAAAATTCTTGGCTATAGAATCTGATTGGCCATAATCAATACTGCTATCCATCACTTTTTTGTAAACAGCTTTTTTATTGCCAATCAATTCATTTGTATAGGGTAATAGGTCAGGATAGTAGGAAATCATGGAGAATATAGAAAATATTATTGCAGCGTAAGCAGTAATTTCAAATACTTTTTTGCGATTTGAGAGGTAATTGAATGTGTATCCAAGTCCAATAAAAATAAATGGAAAAATTATTAGCAAATGCCTAATTCCAATCTGAAAGACATTGTAAAAACTTAAAACAATTCCATAGAAAACAATGGGAATTACGACATACATGTACTTGTTTGCAAATGAAGTCATTTCAAATTTTTTGAAGAAAATAATAACGGATGCAAGTATTAGTAATAATGTACCTAAAGGCATTTTATAGAAAAATAGAATCAAATAGTAGTACCAAAAGCCTTTATCCATTCTTACTTCCCCAAATAGGTAAACCCCATCATAGGTGCTCCCATATTTTCCTGCACCAAGCTCTGCATGTGCTTTAAGTAAATCAATTGATTGGATAAATGAAGAGGGAAATGGAACCCGAAGCCATTTGAAATCAGAAAATATTCTTTGCAAAGCTTGAAAGCTTGTGCTTTTGAAAGAATATTCATTTAATGCAAAAAAAGTACCCTTAAAATAAAAGGCAAGGTTTATTATTAATATTACAGTCAATAGAAAAAAGATGGTATTTTTTGCCTTAATTAGCGTAAAAGAAGTCTTAATCTTGCTCTCTTTATTATTGATTTTTCCAACAAGCGAAAGGATTGGTAGAAGCAAGAAAAGGAAAATTAAGGATTGCTTTGTCACTATTCCCAAGCCTGTAAATGCAGCGCTTGCTATTAATTGCTTTGTGCCATTTGTTATTTGAAATTTTCTAAAATGATACAATGTGGCAACCAGGAATGCTCCGCAAGCAATATCCGTTGTAATCAATGTGGAATAGGCAAGGAATAAGGGATCGAAAAGTAACAATAGCAATGGTAATTGCCAACCCCTCATACCATACAGATCTTTGCACCACCAATAAACATATAATGCGGTAAGTAATGAAAAAAGTATCATCATATATCGTCCTTCAGCCTGGTCCTTTCTTCCATAATCGAATAACTTATAGTCAGGTTTAATGAGCTGTCTGGCAATTCTTGGAACCCAGCAAACAGCGACTACTGGGGATTTGCTATCATCTAGCGGATATAGCCTTTCAGGATGTCCGTGTAACCACCTTTTAGCATACTCGATATACTGTGGCTCATCGTGAGTAATATTTTGCTTAGAAATATAGTAGAATGAGGCGCAGGTATGTAAAACTAAAAAGGCCAGCAGTAACCACCGCTGACCTTTAATCATTCTATCATTGAATAAATTGTTGAGCATATGAAAATTGCCTTTCAGGAAACTACTCGATTAATCCAGCTTCAATACTGCTAGAAAAGCCTCTTGAGGTACTTCCACATTTCCAATTTGTTTCATTCTCTTTTTTCCTTCCTTCTGTTTTTCTAACAACTTACGTTTTCTGCTGATGTCTCCACCATAACATTTAGCTGTTACATCTTTTCGCATGGCGCTGATATTTTCTCTTGCTATCACTTTCGCGCCAATTGCAGCCTGAATAGCAATCTGGAATTGTTGTTTAGGCAATAATTCTTTTAGTTTTTCGCAAAGTTTTCTTCCAAAATCCTGTGCCCGGCCTCTATGAATGAGGGCACTTAGCGCATCTACTTTTTCACCATTCAGCATGATGTCCATCTTTACAATATCGCTAATTCTATAACCAATAGGGTGGTAGTCAAAAGATGCATAGCCCCTTGTTTGGCTTTTTAATTTGTCATAAAAATCAAAAACAATTTCAGTAAGTGGAATCTCGAAAATAAGTTCTACTCGTGTAGCAGTCAGATAGCTTTGATTAATGAGATTTCCACGTTTGCCAAGGCACAAGGTCATGATATTGCCGATATAGTCTGCCAAGGTTACAATTTGAGCCCTGATGAATGGTTCTTCTATTCTTTCGAGTTTTGTTGGTTCGGGCATCTCAGAAGGGTTGTTTACAATCAACTTATCACCTTTAGAAGTATAAGCTACAAAGCTTACGTTAGGAACTGTTGTGATTACGGTTTGGTTAAACTCTCTTTCTAATCGCTCCTGAATGATTTCCATGTGCAGCATTCCAAGGAAGCCACATCTAAAACCAAATCCTAATGCTTGCGATGTTTCCAATTCAAAAGTCAAAGAAGCATCATTGAGTTGGAGTTTATCCATACAATCTCGCAACTCCTCAAATTCGTCGGTATTCACCGGGAAAATGCCTGCAAAAACCATTGGTTTTACTTCCTCAAAACCTTTGATCATTTCAGCGGGGTTATTAGCAAGTGTAATGGTGTCACCTACTTTTACTTCTTTTGCAACCTTAATTCCGGTAATAATGTATCCCACATCACCAGCCCTTACTTCATCTTTAGGCGTCATGGTCAATTTCAATACACCAACCTCATCAGCAAAATAATCCTGACCAGTACTGGCAAATCTTATTTTGTCGCCTTTCTTCAATATACCGTTTACAATTCTATAATAGATAATTATCCCACGGAAACTATTATAAACACTATCGAAAATTAATGCTTGAAGTGGTCCATTGAGGTCGCCTTTGGGAGCAGGAATACGCTCAACAATAGCAGCCAAAATTTCTTCTATTCCAATGCCGTTTTTTGCACTTGCCATTAAAATATCTTCATCCTTGCATCCAATTAACTCAATAATTTGGTCCTTAACTTCATCAATCATTGCGCCTTCCATGTCTATTTTGTTCAACACGGGTATGATTTCTAGGTTGTTGTCGATGGCTAAATAAAGGTTACTGATTGTTTGTGCCTGAATACCTTGAGACGCATCTACTAATAGCAATGCACCTTCGCAAGCCGCAAGGGCACGGCTAACTTCGTAGCTAAAGTCAACGTGACCTGGAGTATCAATCAGGTTGAACACATATTGCTGTCCATTTAACTTATAATCAATTTGTATGGCATGACTCTTAATGGTTATCCCTTTTTCGCGTTCCAGATCCATGTCGTCAAGTACCTGAGCCTGCATGTCTCTGTCGCTAATGGTATGTGTATATTCCAATAGCCTGTCGGCAAGCGTACTTTTACCGTGATCAATGTGTGCTATAATGCAAAAATTCCTGAGGTTTTTCATTTAATTAACCGGGTTTGTTTGTATTTGAAAATGCCTGTTTCGCCTAATTCGTAAGAAATACTTTACTTCAGGCATTTGAATAAACGGCAAAAGTAACAATGTAATGGGATATTTGATGATTATAAGCAATTTTACATCAACGTACTTATTTCAATGTTAATAGTAACATATCTAATTGCGTTTAAGGTGAAATCTTTTAGATAGAGAATGAGTTATCAACAAGCAGAAATTCTCACATTTATTTAATAAACAATAGCGCAGAATCGTTCTATATTTATTCAATTGTACTTTTATGAAATACCTTTTCTTTTTGATTTTGATATCTGTAAGCTGCTTGATTGGATGTGAAAAAGAGCAAAATAAGCAATTGCTTGGAGCGTATTTTAAGTTCACAATAAATGGAACAGAGACGGTTATTGAGAATGGATCGGGTGTAAATAATAACATCTTTACCTGTGACCTTTACGGAGATACTGCCCTATACGTTAATGTATCTAAACTATATGCCTCCGCAGGTTTTTTTGTAAAGGCTAATGTATTACCAGATGGCAATTACTTATTGAATAATATAGATAAGGGCTATTATACAAACCCAGCAGATTTAAAAAGATACTCAACTAATAATATTTATACCGGACAGGTTACTTTTCAAAGGGGTACATTTCAGGCAAGTACGATGTTGAATACCTTAAAGGGCACTTTTTCTTATCAGGTTGTAGATACAATAACTAACAATTCGATTAATATAACAAATGGTTCTTTCTTAATGGAGGTTACGGAGCATTGAAAAATTTCTACAATTTTTAGATTTTTTATTTAGAACTTTCAAAAAAACTAAAACCTTTTTCATTTATTATTATTAGGTTTTACAACTTTAATAGCGGCAAGCAAAATCAACTAGAACCACAAAAAAAGTGTAGGTAAGTATTATAAAATAAGCCATAACCAAATTACCTTTTTTGGTATTAAACACCCTCGAAGTAGAAATAACAAATGAAAATCGTTGATTAAAGATGGCAAAGTCGATGTCATGGGACGTGATAATGGTGCGTTACGATTTATTTTTTTACTCCAAATCAGGCCTGCTATCCATTTACGGCAGGATTATATAGGATGGAATGATCATCAAAAATAAAGAGGGCTGACCGATAGAAAAGCAATACAGCAAATTCGTGAAAATATGTACATCCATTACCTATAAGGCTATACTAGTTTTACCTTTAAATAACCCGTTAGCGATACACTTTTTGTTGCGATCCGAAAACAGTCAAGCGTCGAATTGTTATTAAGGAAAGACGATGTAATAGCCCTGCATTTGTTGAAGGGAAATGAACATCCGAAGTTTCCGACAACTTCAAGCGAAAACAATTGAAGCCCTTTCAAAACTGCTTTACAAGAC
>JANMZN010000540.1:0-11237 GCA_031383285.1 Segetibacter sp. | reverse complement strand
AGGAAATTTCTTCAGCCCAATCTTGTATAACTTTTCTGCTTCACTGTCTTCTGCAATTGCTTTGTAAACCATGCCCATCAGTTGAATGCTAGGCACATCTGCATTTGGTCCTTCCACCAATGGCTTACCGATTTCCATAGCTTTTGCGAAATCTCTTTTTAGATAATTTGCAAACAACAGGTCTTTGGTAATTTCAATATTCTCCGGTGCCATTATAGCTGCCTTACCTAATACAAGAACTGCATTATCATAATCCCCTTGTTTCATAAACTCTTTGCCTGTAGCCTGCAGTGTTTCAGCATCTTGTGCAAAACAAGTTGCAGAAAACACCAATAAAATAAATAATAAGCGAAAGTTCATATGATCGACGATGTTTGTAGTAAAATAATTATTGCTTTACGATAAGGTGGGTTAACAAACCATCCCTCAACTTTGGTTCAAACCAGGTGCTTTTTGGCGGCATTACATTGCCACTGTCGGCAATGTCAAATAAGTGCTGAATACTTACAGGGTACAGACTAAATGCAATAGCCATTTCTCCGCTGTCAACACGATTGACCAATTCGCCCAATCCTCTGATACCACCTACAAAATCTATCCTTTTGTCTGTGCGTTGGTCTTTTATTCCCAACACTTTGTCAAGGAGGTTATTTTGAAGAATGGTTACATCCAGAATACCTATAGGGTCATTAGAGAAAGTGCCTTCTTTAGCTGTTAATGAATACCATTTGCCATCTAAATACATCCCAAATTCATGAAGCGATTGCGGCTTCACTTCTTTACTGCTTTCAGTTATAGAAAATGAACTTTTTACCTCATTGATAAAATCTGCAACAGATAATCCGTTGAGGTCTTTTACCACCCGATTATAATCCATGATCTGCAGCTGCTTTGCAGGAAATAAAGTAGTAAGAAAATAGTTGGCATGGTCACTTGCCTTCTCTCCCAACAAAGCCCTCACCTTAGCTGCTGAAGCAGCCCGGTGATGTCCATCGGCTATATAGGTGAATGGCACTTCTTCCTCAAACAAAGAAGTAATATGGCTTATTGTCGTTGTATTGTTGATAGCCCATACATTGTGCTGAATGCCATCATCCGCTGTAAAACTGTATACAGGATTACGGTCAGTCTTCCATTGATTGAGCAAAACATCAATCGCTTCCACGTCTCTGTATGCAAGAAAAACATTTCCGGTTTGTGCACCGGTCGTTTTGATGTGATTGATGCGGTCTTCTTCTTTTTCAGGACGGGTAAATTCATGCTTTTTGATGTTGTCTTTTTCGTAATCATCAAGGGAACTGCAACACACCAATCCTGTTTGGCTTCTGCCATCCATGATGAGTTCGTAAATGTAGTAGCAACGTTTATTTTCCTTGAACAAAACATTGCGTTGTATAAAAGCATCCAGATTTTCCTTGGCTTTTTCATACACCTCTTTGCTATGAATGTCTATATGATCTGCAAGATCTATCTCGCTTTTGGTAATGTGAAGAAAGGAATAAGGATTGCCTTGCGCTTCTTTCTTTGCCTCCTGGCTATTCAACACATCATAAGGTCGTGAAGCTACTTTGGGTGCTAACTCAGCTGCTGGTCTCAGCGCTTTAAACGGTGAAATTCTCGCCATTAATTGCTTTAAAATTTGTGGTGCAAGATAGTAAAACAGAAGGGTTTTTAGCCGTTTAAAATACAAGCATGGCAAAATGAAAGCCAATCATTGTGATTTCTTTATGTAAGAAAGCCTGGTTAAATAACACAATAAATCAATATCTCAAACATTCCTTAAAAGCCATTTTAATGCACCATTACACAATTAATAGCACCTTAAAAGCGAAAATTACCATAACTACATTTAATGCATATAAAATATTTTTATCTATTAATAATTACAGAAAAAACATGTTTTGCTTCTTCCATAAAATCATTTTCAGCTTTCAAGTTGTTGGAATAAGTTTACTATAAATTCTCAATACAATTCAAAACCCTAGCCTGACAAACTTATGTTATCATAAAATAGACCTATATTGCATTAACAAGTCTTTTAACAAGTCTCCACCAATTACAAAAATAATATTGTATGAAAATGAAATTTTACTTAAGTATATGTTTGTCTTTTCTGTGTCTTTGTACTGGATTTACTCAAAATGATTTCAGTTGCGGTACTTTACCCCCTCCATACAACACAAATGTCCAATTTATGAACAGGGTGAGTGGGCCTACAGCCAATTGGGCTATTCTTCCTGCATGCAAAAGTGCCATTATAAGGGTAGCTTTTCACTTAATAAAGAGAAGTAATGGTACAGGTGGATTTGACAATACCAATAACAATATTCATTCTCATATTTTGACAGTTTTAAATAACAAATTTAATAATCACAATATCTTTTTTCAATTGGCTCAATACAATGATAACGGCGTACAAAAAGATGTAGATGTAATTAATGACGATGCAGCCTACAACATATCAATTGGGCAATTAAAAAGTGACAAAATTTTGGTGGATGGTAAATTTGACAATTACAACATGAATAGCCGCAATGATGTTATCGACATTTATCTATTGGCCAATAATACATCAAGTAATGTTAGGTTTCCGGTAGCAGGTGTGGCTGCTAATATTGGTGCTACATCCTTTATCATAAATCAAAACGAAAATGCACTAATTACAGATGTGAGTGACCGAACAATTGCACATGAAATGGGGCATTGCTTAGGGTTGTACCATACTTTTTTTGGAACAGCATGTAATGATAATTCTGAATATCTCATTAACCGTACCAATTACTCCTTTTGTGAACAGGATGGTTTAGGAAATGGATTGGTTGCAGGCGATTATGTTGCTGATACATACGCCGATCCTACAGCCGGAGTAGAAGCATATGCAGACAATGATTGTAGAGCAGACATAGCTCAAATACCTATATATCATAGTGTTAATTGTAATAGTACAAGTTCAGCATTTGATGATGGCAATGCTCCATGGCATCCATATGTTGATAACATTATGGACTATGGAACAAGGTATCCATGTATAACAAGGTTTACACCCGGTCAAGCTGCACGAATGTTAAGCGCAATTGCAAATGATCTACAGGTAAATCAAACGGTAATAAAGGTTATGGAGCAAGTAACCATAACGCCAAATGGTTCTACGAACCGATGTTCTACTGATCCAACTCCACTAATACTTACAGCATCTACTGCAAATCCTAATTATCAGTTTGATTGGCACCAATCTATCCTTACAGTAATGCCAACAATAACTACAACATACACCGTAACTGCTACTAGCCAATGTATGTTGACTACAATCGAAAGCATCACCGTACATGTTGACAATGATATAGATTTTACAATAGATGGATTGGATAACGTTTGCAAATCCGCTACAGGCATACTTTATTCCACCAATCCAGCTACCTATAATGGCACAGGCACATGGGGATCTTCGGTTGCCGCTTCCATAAACAGTATTACTGGTGAATTGGCTACAGGATTAACACCTGGGAAAATTACTATTGATTATTCTGTACCCACCACCTTATCAAATGGTCAGGCATGTGTGCATAAAGTAGATAAGGAGGTAAATATTGTAGATGCTAGTCAGCAAGTAACGATAACAGCCTCCAAGAATTCTGTGTGTGACGGGGCTGAGTTAATTGGTTTATCAGTACCTGCCATACCCGGGCTTAGTTTTACATGGAATACGAATCCCATACAATCTGGCAATTCCATAACCGTGACACCAACTAACAACTATTTCCATTTCGAAGCTACTGCCATAAGCCCTTGTGGGGGCAATGTGTCTGATTATATTAACATAACAATCCATGCATTACCATCTTTAAGTATTACGCCATTTAGTGGCTCCATTTGTGCTGGAAATAATTATCCTATTATTTTCTCCACCAACTTATCTCCTTCCCTTGTCAATTGGTCGGTGTCTCCAAGCACGGCTTCTATTTATCCCAACAATTCTCCTAGTCCAGAATTCCTGCCTTTGGCCAATGATAATTATACAATTACAGCCAATACTTTTCCTGACAATAATGGCTGTACCAATACAGCTTTTACCAACGTTAGTGTATTTCCCAATCAAGTAGCCATCACCAACGATCCTAATACGTTGAAAGTCTGCACAAGCAAACTTTTTCAATTTACCGCTAATGCTACTGGAGGCTTGTGGACGGTAAGCAATCAGGCCTTGGCAACCATAGATGCAAATGGAATGCTTACGGCAATAGCACCCGGTACGGTGCAAGTAAGTTATTCGGTCAATTTATGTAACAGCTACTCAATCGATACAAAAGACCTGACCATAGAAGCAACGCCACAAATCATTGTTTCCAATAACTTATTGTGTATGTCGGGCAGCTATACTTTTGCCGCAAATGTGCCAGGTAGTTGGATGAGTGAAAACACTACAATAGCAAGTGTTGGAACACCTACAGTCAATACTGCCGATATAGTACCCAATGCTATTGGTTCTACTCTTATCAAGTTTACGCCTACTTATTTGCCATCGTGTATGCAAGAAGCTAATATTTCAATACCTATTACAGTAAGTAATTGTACTCCTGTTTCTTGTTCAGACGTTATTGCTACCTCTAACTCCATTTCACCTGATCCAAATGGTTTTATAGGTGTGGCCATTTACACAGGTGGCATATACTATATTGACAAAAACATAACCATTACTAATGAGTTAACATTGGTTAATGTTCAAGTAAACATTGCCTCGGGAAAATCTATAACCGTTGCTGATGGGGCAACGCTAAATATTGTAGGTAGCCATTTGTACAGTTGTGATGGTATGTGGGAAGGGATAAAAGCCTTTGGAGATGAAGCTAGGGTTAAAATAACAGGAAATGGAGTTGAGTCATCATTTATAGAAGATGCATTGACTGCTGTTTATTATAAACCCAATACCCTAATTCCTAATTATGGCATCGGTAATTTAGTAGAGGTTTCCAATACCATTTTTAATAAGAATAGAGTCAGCATACGTATTGAAGGATTTGAGGACGACTATAACAATGGTGCATTCCCTTTCAGTATTGCCAATTGTATTTTTACCAGCCGCAAAATAGGCTTCGATCCCACTATAGCTTCATGGAACAATGTAGCTGCTATTAAAAATAATCTAAGTCTGCAAAGTACCCCGTTTACGGCAACCCCTCTTAGCTATGCTTCCCCTTATATAGACGAAGCCCTGTATAACGACGCAGCACCAGAGGCTTATTTGAATGATGGAAACTATGTTAACAAACCAATGTATGGGGTGATACTCAAAAATGTGGGTTTAAAAAACACATTGGGTGACTTCAGAGGCATTACAATAGGCGGAGACCCTTCTATAGCTATAGGTGGGATGTCTAATACCAACATTTTTGACAACCAAGATATAGGTATCAAAGTAGAACAAAGCAATGTGGTAGTAAACAATTGCACTTTTCAAAAACCCAACCCTACAGGTTCTATTGCCGTAAGGAATGGAATAGGTATAAAGGTGGAAAATACTATTAACAATAGCATAGAAGTTAATACTCCATCCGGCTACCCACGCAATGCTTTTTTTGACCTAAATACTGCCATTGATATAGACCAAAGCGATAGGATAGTAATAAGCAATTGCGATATACGCAGCAACCAAGTACCATCACCTGATGACATGGGTTTATTTGGAATAAAAATTTCTGACCATTATTACCATCAAATAGCTGTAAGCCACAACAATATTCACAATATTAGAAATGGTATATGGTATATGGGCGGTATAGATAGAACGCCTGGTGGCAATGGCGCCAATTTTGGCAACCTTAATGTAAGCAACAACCTAATAGCTGACCAATTAGCTACGCTGCCAAATACTGCTGCTCATGTTACCCGTGCCATAGAACTAAGTGCCATAATATATAGCAGTGAACCCACCCATACCGTATGTAGCAACAATGAAATAGTAGCCGCAGCTACTGGTATAAAACTAAGCGGATGGAAGGGTTCTAAAGTAAACAACAATATGGTATTGCTAGCACCCGATATTTCTGCGACACCTGTTAACGAGCAATATGGCATTTATATAGAAGGTTACTATGGTGACCTCCTAGGTAGCACGGTAGAAAACAACAACATAACCGGTTACGACATTACAGCGAATACCACGGGTATTTTACTATCGCAAGCTACCCGTGTAATCCTTGGCTGCAATACCGTAGGGGGCAACCAACATGGTTTCCGCTTTGTAGGCAATAACCCACAAACCAAGTTTTGGGATAATACGATGTTGACGAGTAATAAGTATGGATTTACCTTAGACAACCAAGGGGTGATTGACCAACAAGGAGACGATGGAACCATAGGGGGAAAAATTTGCGCTAGCAACAATAGTTGGGCAAGTGGCTCCAGTGGTTGGCCAAGCGGACATTTTATGACTTATACAAACAATAGTTTACCTGCACAGTCTCCTTTTGTAATTTTAAATAACCCTTTATTTCCGGAAGTAAACCCACAGTTAGGAAATTCCTCAATAGCTAACTCCACATATATTTACTCAAATACTAACGGCTTGATTGAGAAACCTACTTCAAGCCCCAATTGCGACCGCTGTACCGGAGCTAATCAAAATTATCAACGACCCAAAACTCTATTAGAAGAAATAGCCGAAGGCACTATTCTACTACCCAATGATGACCCCGAAGAAAGATTAATGGTAATGCAACAGCAGTTGTACGACTTACTGAACGCAAACCCAAATCAGTTGACCAACAGCAATAGTCTGCAACAGTTTATGTTTGACAATCATTGGAGTAACCTCGATTTTATACAATATGCAGCACGATACGTAGCAACAGGGCAATATGATAAAGTAGCTTTACTCTTAGGGGTATGGCCAGGTCAATCTCCCTTAGATTCTAGCTATTATCAATACTTTGATTGGCTAGTACAAATGCACAACGACTCTAGTTGGCTGCCCGACAACAGCGAAATGCTTGCTTTAGCAAATAAGTGCCCAATTAAATACGGCTTAGTGGTATATGCAGTACGCAATTTGTTTAATGCACTGAATGGAGAGATTGTGGAGTTTGAAAATAGTTGCGAACCGGAGTATGAAGCTAAGGGTGGTACAAAAAATGTAAACTCGTATGACTTTATTAGATTAAAGAAAAAAGTTATGCCTATTGTCAAATTGCCAACAGGTGTTCTGAAAATCAATCCTAATCCCGCAAGTACTAGCGTAAATATATACTGTTCCAAAATGAATACTATTGAAATAATTGATGTTTCAGGAAGGCAAGTATGGCATGGCAATGCAAGCGGTAAAGATGTTATACAAATAGATGTTAGTAGATGGTCTAACGGTATGTTCATTATTAAGACAATTAATGTCAAAGGGCAACAATTTTTTGGGAAATTAATGGTCAGTAGGAGGTAGTATGAAATCCAAATTTGTTCAAATGAATAAAGCTTTATGGTGTGTGTTCTTCACACAGGCAATAAACTGTTCTTCAGTCCTCGCACAAATCAATTTAGTACCCAATTGGAGTTTTGAACAATATACAAACTGTCCTGTTATCTCACAAACAAATTTAAATGTTACCAAAAACTCCAAGCCAGATATTTGGTATAAGCCAGATTTTAAATTTGGAGTTTACTATAATTCATGTGCAACACAGTTAAATGTAAGTGTTCCTTATAATACGCCAAATCCTCAAGGAGATTTGGGATTTCAACTACCTCGAAATGGTGCTGCATATGTAGGCCTTTTTTATTATAATACAAATAATATCAGAAATTACTTTCAAATCGAACTTCTTGATACACTTAAAAAAGGTCATTGCTATTATGCTGAGTGTTTTGTTAATAGATCTTACGGCTATCAACTTGCCTGTAATAATCAAGCCATTTTATTTACAAACAGTCCGATTTATGCAGATACTGCTGCAATCCCCCCAATAGATATTATACCAGCCAATCCACAGGTTATTAATACGGCATCAGTAATATCCGACACGCTTAATTGGGTAAAAGTAGCAGGGATATTTACTCCACAAGGGGGAGAAAAATACCTAACCTTTGGCAACTTTAAAGATGATAACAATACAACTATTTCGGTGGTACAATCAACAGGTTTTTATGGTGTTGCCTATTATGTTGACGACGTCACCGTTTACTCTTTAGACAGCTTTGAGGTAAAAGCAGATGCGGGGGCCGATACCACTATAGCTTTGGGGGGTAGTGCGTTTATAGGCAGCCTCATTAGTGGCATACCAAGCATCAAATGGTACAAGAGTAATGGGGTGTTGTTTCAAACAGGTGTGCCGGGTTTTACTATTTCGCCTACTCAATCGGATTTTTATGTAATAGAGCAAACGGTGTGTGGCTTTACTAGTAGAGATACGGTATATGTAAATGTAAATCCGCTACCGTTAAAGTGGCTAAACTTCAACGCATTTGTTCTTCCCCCCTCTGCCTTTGGAGAGGGGTTGGGGGTGAGGTTAAAATGGCAAACTGCCAATGAAGAAAACGTAAGCCACTTCAATATTCAACGTAGCTATAGAGGTACTAATGAGTTTGAGAATGTGGGACAAGTAAGTGCCAACAACAGAGCAAGAAATGAGTATAGCTTTATAGATGATAAAGTGAATGGCACAGTACCGTGGGCTTTGTATAGAATACAGAGCATAGATAAAGATGGAATGAGAAGCTACTCGGAGGTAAGGAGAGTTCTATTCACCACTCACCATTCACCACTCACTATTTACCCCAATCCTGCAAAAAACAGGGTAAATATTGCTTGCAAAAACATGAAGCAGATTGAGGTTGTAGATGCCACAGGTAGAACGGTATTATCACAAAAAGTAAATGGGCTTTCTGTGGTAGCTTTAAATATTGCTGCTTTGCCTAAAGGGATGTATTTGGTAAGGGTTATGAGTGATGAAAGTTGTGAAGCGCAAAAGATGGTGGTGGAGTAGGGCCCCCTCCTTTAGCTTGCCCGCCGACTGGCTGGTCGGAGTGTCAGAAAGGGTTGGAGTGACAGAGAATGTCGAAGTTTCAAACATACATTGTCGGTCCGATCCGTAGCGGCGGAGTGGAAACCCATGGAAAAATGCTGTAACCATTACCCAAACTGTGCTGCAAAATTTTTCATAACATCCACCAACAGCTCTACGCTACTGATAGGCAGTGCATTATAAAATGAAGCCCTAAAGCCGCCAACAGACCGATGTCCTTTAATCCCATACAAATCCTCCTTTTTACATATATGCAGAAACTCCCTTTCCAAATCCTGATCCTCCATCACAAATACTGCATTCATGGCGCTTCGGTCTTCTTTGGCAACAGTTCCTTTAAAAAGCGGCAAACTATCTAGTGTTGTATAAAAAAGATTGGCTTTTTGATCATTCAATTTTTCAATTCCACTCACACCTCCCATTTTTTTGACCCACCTAAGCGTCAGCATACAAACGTAAATAGCAAATACCGGTGGGGTATTCAGCATAGAACCGTTTTCTATATGATTTCTATAATCGAGTATTGTCGGGATTTTACGGCTAATTCTACCTAGAATGTTTTTGTTGACGATCACCAGATTAACACCTGCAATACCCATGTTTTTCTGTGCTCCGGCATAAATGAGGTCAAAACGATTAAAATCCATCTGCCGGCTGAGAATATCACTACTCATATCTGCTACCAAAGGCGCCTCTGTATCTGGAATGGTGTGCCATTGTGTTCCCTCTACCGTATTGTTAGTGGTATAATGAAGATATACCGCCTCTTCTGATACATTGAAAACCTTGGGCAAATAAGTATAGTTTTTATCTTTTGAAGATGATGCCACTTCTACATGACCAAACAATTTTGCTTCTTTGATGGCTTTGGTTCCCCAAATACCGTTATCTATGTATGCTGCAATTCTATTATCATCCAAAAGGTTCATGGGCACCTGCATAAACTGTGTACTTGCGCCACCATGCAAAAACAATACTTCATGATCAGCATCAAACTGCATCAACTCCTTGATCAATGAAACTGCTTCGTCCAACACTTCTTCAAAGAGCGGTGTACGATGACCTATTTCGAGAATGGATAATCCACTGTTGTTGAAATTGAGAATGGCCTGACTCGCTTGTTCGAATACCTCACGGGGCAAAATGCTGGGCCCTGCATTAAAATTGTGTACCATGTTTAAAAATTAAAGAAGCAAAGTAAGTGAATGTATAAGTTACCGAATGAAGAAAATGCTGATTAAAAAAAGCATCCAATGAAAAACCTTACAAAACAATATTCTCCTTTAAATAGCTCTTTTCCGGATAATCTGTGTTGAAATGGAGTCCCCTGCTTTCTTTTCTAAACGATGCACCTTTTACAATCAGGTAGCCAACCGTTATTAAATTTCTCAACTCACACAACTGAGGCGACACTTTTGTGGAACGGTACAATTCTTCCGTTTCTTCAAACAAAAGATCCAGGCGTTTCATAGCCCTTTCCAGCCTTACGTTTGTACGAACAATTCCAACATAATCACTCATGATCTGCTGCAGTTCTTTCAGACTTTGGGTAATCAGAATCATTTCTTTGGGATCACTCGTTCCCTGCGTGTCCCAATCAGGAATTTTCGAACCCAACCATTCAGCATCTCCTGTATCTGATGCTTCCAATTCTGATAAACGATCTATAGAATTTATAAATGCCCTATGACCAAACACCATTGCCTCTAGCAAGCTGTTGCTAGCAAGTCTATTGGCTCCATGCAAACCCGTACTTGCACATTCTCCACAAGCATACAAATTCTGGATAGATGTCCTGGCATGCTCATCAGTTTTTATTCCGCCACAACTATAATGCGCAGCAGGTGCAACCGGTATCATGTCTTTGGCAACATCTATCCCAATGCTGAGGCATTTTTCATAGATATTAGGAAAGTGATGAATGAATTTGGTAAGGTCCATATGCCTACAGTCGAGGTACACATGTTCTGTACCATTGATCTTCATTTCGCTATCTATAGCTCGTGCTACGATATCTCTTGGTGCCAGGTCTTTGCGCTCATCATAGCGATTCATAAAGGCTTCACCGCTTTTGTTTCTAAGAATACCTCCGTCACCACGGACTGCCTCTGTAATAAGAAAAGAAGGCGATTCGCCGGGATGAAATAAAGCGGTAGGATGAAACTGAATAAACTCCATATTTTCAATTCTTCCTTTTGCCCGATAAACCATTGCCACTCCATCCCCGGT
>JANMZN010000519.1:0-1976 GCA_031383285.1 Segetibacter sp. | reverse complement strand
ATTTCCAATTGTTCCAATCATAGCAAACAAAATATCACCTGCTTCAACCTTAGAACGTTTTGAAATTTCAGCATGGTCTTCGTTTGAAATATAACTTACCTTTTCAAAATCAATTTTATTTTCCTTTAAGTTCTTTGAAGTAATTAATGGGATCCCAATTTTATTTACATACTTTGGAGTATCATGTGTGCCATCTCTAATATCTAAAATATTCGAAGACACTTCCCACTTCCAATCCTTTGGTAATTGATATTTATTTTGCTCTTCGTTCATTGCTTAAAATAGACTTTTGCTTTAACGGAAATTTGGCTTATTGTGGATAACTTGTTGTCTCAGTCAAATAACCATCAAATAAGGAACTAGATGAAAATCAATTTGTTACATACATTTTACGGTTCACTTACGTATACCCAGTCAAATAAGCTAGGCCCAGATTGGAATATACTTCACAAATTTTCTGGATTTACTTTCTGGGTCTTCTTCCTTTATTAAACCTGCTTCAAAAGTGTCTTTAATCATACGACTTACCATAGCGGCATTTTCATCTGCAATTTTAAATCGTTCTCTTAAACTCTGGTTGGTCATTTTATCATTGGTTACAAACTTTAAACAAGCATGCTGGTAACAAGCTCTTATTCTGTCTTTCTTATCCATATCAGCAAACTTCTGGTAAGAAAATAAAATTACTTTAGTATGCTTTTCCTGTGCCTGCACATCTAAAGCAGGTAATTGAAATAACTTTATATTAAAAATTACTTTATCTATACCGATTCCTTTTTCTTCGCAAATACCAAAACGTCTCATGATACTTGCTAAGTCTTCGTTTCTACTTTGGTATTCATCAATAAACCGGTTGGGTGTAATTAATGGTAAGCCGGGGTTTGAAATTTCTACGCGGTCTGGATAAATTTCTATCATTGGCCCGGTGCCCCTTTCATCAAAATCCTGATGAATCAAAGCATTAGCTACTAATTCCCGAATGGCAATTTGAGGATACATTGAAACAGTATCTCTAAGTGCCTGTCCAATTACTTCATTGCTTGGCAACAAACTGTTAATATAAGTTATGAGTCTTTCAAAACCTACTGCATAACCATACTTACCAAGTTGGTCTTTAAGTGTTTTTAATTTATTCTTTCCTTCATATTGTATAACCCGCGGAGCTTTTCGTTTTACAGCATCAAACACCTGTATATCTTTTGCAAAAAGTAATGCTCCTAAATTAGTGATAGCATAACCTTGCGAATTGGCCTTTATAAATTTTTCTTTTTCAAATTTTTCAATTACACCGGTTCTGGTAGATGGGTAAGGGATTTTTAATAAATCGAAATAGCATTGAGTGTCTAAAAGTGCCACTACTTCTTCTGCAGAGTCTGTCTGGTATGCAACTGCTTTTTCAAAAAATTGCTTAGGCCCTTTAGTCCATATTTTTTTCTCTTTTTCAGGAAAATCTTTTAATGCTCTTGTTATGCTTCCAACTCTTATATAGTCATGATAAGAAAAACATGTTGGCTGTCCATGTGCTGCCTGAATTTGAAAAAGAGAAATGAATTTATTTTGATAAGTAATTTCAAAAATTGCGATTTCAATTCTTGGCGATAAGCGTTGTAATAACCAATTTTCTAATTCTTCGTTTCCAACTTTATGCATTTTGGGTTTAAAAGTAGTTCCAATTGGCAAATGAGTTTCATCCTGTATACCGAAAGCCAAATATCCAAATTGCTCATTATGTAAACAAGCTCCGTTGCTCAGAGCGGAAATGTTTTTTCCTATTTCATCTTCACTTTTAAAATTTAGTTTGAACTCTGCCCACTCACATTCTTTGGGTAATTTCAGTAAACGGTCAATTATCTTTTGTAATTGTTCTTCTGTCATAATAATTAAGCTGCTAAAACTTCATTTAATTCATTAATAATCTCATCCGTATTCTCCCCAAACAGTTGCCACATTTTTCCCAGCCCGCCATTTTTATTAAA
>JANMZN010000476.1:0-1955 GCA_031383285.1 Segetibacter sp. | reverse complement strand
CTTGTGTCACTTCTCAAAAACGACTGATAAGTCCAATACATAATCCCTTTTGCACCATAAACTATAGGTAAAAATGATACGAATTTCAATTTTGCATCACTCATTCTAATCAATGTTGGATCAGTAATCGTATCAACACCAATTGTTGCCCAAAATGGCTTTTTTGTAGAAAGTGAAGTATTCTTTACTAATCTTAAATTATAAAAATAATCACTTCGAAATGAAGAGTAAGAAAAAGGGTAATGATCGAAACTTATGATAGGTGAGCTTGAATCTGGTTTGTTGAAGGAGCTTAAATAATTACTATACGATGAGCCGATTTGGCTTGTATTCGCATAAGTTGGAAATAAATTGTAAAATACAGGTACATTTGGTTGAAGCCGTTTATACAAAGCAGACCATTTCTTTATAGCATCGTAATTGCTATCTAAACTAATTGGTTCATCGCCTAAATCGAAAGCGTATATATGTTCCTTATTTGTAGCTGATAAAGAGGTATAAAAATTATTAATAAATTTTTTGCCAATCAAAGAGTCATAAATTGATATATTATTAATAGTCGTATAACTAGTATCAGCAAATATCACTTTAAGATTATTATTGTACGTTCCTGAATTATGGACTTTGTGTAATAACCCTAAATAATACTTTTTCTCATTATCGCTTTTATAATAAGTATCCCCAACAGCCAAATTAAAATTTGCTTTTTGAATAGTATCCAAATAGTTAATGTCTTGTTGATAGTAAGTGCCTGTAATAAAATCATTCCCAATTTTGCCGCCTTCACTAACATAATCCCAAGCAGAATATCCATTCCTTGTAAAGTCTATTCTTACAATTCCATTTAATTTGTTGTAATAAGCCATGTCTGCTGAATCGTCGCCATCGTAGTCTGCTGGTATTGGTATATAATTAGTGTCCAATCCAAAAGCCCTACCACTATCTGAGTTTACCAACCATCCTGTTATAGATGTAGTTGAGGCTGTTGGTGGAGTTGTATCCAATAAGTAAATACACCAATTACCAGCATCTGTATTTATTGCTATATCGGTTATGCCATCTCCATTATAATCTTCGGGTATAGGTCTTGCTGTTTGATTATTAATAGGGGAATCAGGCTGGTTAAAAGTTTTAGTTAAATAGTTTAGCGTCGAATATCTAATCTTCCAAATACCATCTATTCTTTTGATGGCAAGATCAGCTTTCAAATCTCTATCATACATTGCAGGAACTGGAATTGAAGTTGATAAACCAAAACCCAAAGCCAGTGTGTCCCAACTACTTGGATTGGTAGTCCAAGGAATTAAAGTGACAGTAACAGTATCTTGTGGCGTTGTACTTGGTAGAGAATAGTATGCAAACCAATCACCATTTACATAAAAAGCAATGTCGGAACATTTATCACCATTGTAATCTGCAGGAATAGCCACTCTTGTAGCATTTGCAATTGTACCAACAACAAAAGTTTTTGACAATTTCCATTTCGAATATTTTATTACCCATTTACCTGTATTTGTTAATACACTTGAGTCGGTTTTGCCATCTCCGTCATAGTCAGCAGGTACGGGCTTAGTTAAACTATCGTATCTATTAACACTATTATTAGTTGACCAACCAGTTGGAGTAAACAAATTGCTCAACGCAAATGTTTGAGGATTTTTGGTGTATTGTACACGCCAATTACCACGTTGTGGTCCAGTATTAGTTAAAGTGCTCAAATCTGCTCTTCCGTCACCATTGTAGTCGCCAATAGTTGGAGTAACGTCTGAAATAAATAATCGGGCAGCATTATAAGCTCCGATCATAAACTCTGATTGCTTGAACTGTGCATTTAATGCTTCATTATTGAGAAGAATAACCAATGAAAATAGAAATAGATTTTTCATGACACATATTTTTATTTAACCAAGATTTTTCATTCACTTTTAAGATTACAAAATCTAAAAATTCCTACT
>JANMZN010000469.1:0-1595 GCA_031383285.1 Segetibacter sp. | reverse complement strand
TTTAATATCGCATAATAACAATATTTCTATAACGTCGAAATATAATAATAATCCCTCCGGCAAAATAAATTGTAATATCTCTTTTTCCAATTGATTTTTAAACCAAATTATTCCCTTCTCCCCAATAAATCAAACTGAGCCCTAAAAAGTTTCTTTTTTTGAACTTTTAAATTGGAATTTTGCAGGCGAATATGGATAAGAAAACAAAAGTCGTTGCCAATTGGATTTTTATTGGCATCATCATGCTCGTTGGCCAGGTGCTTCTTGGCGGCATCACAAGATTAACAGGGTCAGGATTGTCAATTACAGAATGGAAGCCAATCATGGGCGTACTGCCCCCAATGACTGATGAAGCCTGGCAACAGGCATTTAAGCAATATCAAACCATTGCCCAATTCAAATTTATTAACCAGGACTTTGGTATCAGCGATTTTAAATTCATTTTCTTTTGGGAATGGTTTCACAGGCTTTGGGCGAGATTAATAGGCGTCGTTTTTCTGATTCCATTTGTTTTTTTTCTGGTAAAAAAGTATTTCAAAAGTTGGATGATTAATCCGCTTATCATTCTGTTTATACTAGGTGCCTTGCAAGGCGCAGTCGGTTGGATCATGGTACAGAGTGGACTCAATGACAACGATGTGTACGTAAGTCACATCCGGCTCGCTGCTCATTTTATGTCTGCCATGGTCCTTATCTGCTATGCCGTTATTTTTTGGCTAAAACTATCCGTCCCTTCAGCAAACTTTGTTTCAAATCCGGGTCTATTCAAAGGAGTGTTGGCTATAACACTTTTGTTGGTCGTTCAACTGATTTATGGTGCATTCATGGCTGGCCTCAAAGCTGCACCTGTTGCTTATACCTATCCCGATATCAATGGTTCTTTTTTACCTCAAGGTGCTTTTGCTGATGGGAGTTTCTTTCACAACCTGGTTTACAACAAACTGGCAGTACATTTCATTCATAGAAACCTGGCTTACCTGGTTACTATTTGCATAATAATGTGGTGGAGTAAAGCTAGAAGTATTACGCATTCTACTTCATTCAACAAAGCCAAAAACCTTGCGGTTTCGTTGGTGTTATTGCAAGTCACATTCGGCATTATTACAGTTTTAAATGGAGCTAAAATGACGAATGGCTTCTTCGGAGTGTACGAATGGTTTGCATTGGTTCACCAGCTAACCGGCATGCTTTTGCTGTTAAGTCTGGTTTCATTGGTGTACCTGAATTCCCGAAAGTCAAATCAACTGATTGCTTAAAGGGCTCTTTTTCAATAGTAATGAGAAAAATTTAGCACTTCAATCCCAAACCTGGGCTGTTGTTAATTTCCGACAGGTGTTTAATCTGTTATCCCCCAATATCGTGGTTCACTATTTTTTAAGGTAAGTTTGTTACAAAAGAAATAGGATGCTAGACATTGACACCATATTAGACTTCCTGGAACCTATAAATATTTATGAGTTATCCGAAGACGAAGGATTTAAGGACACCCAACTAGGAAAGCACATTGCTGTTAATGATGAATATTTTCCAGACTTGGCTGCCGCTGATATGGTATTGGTTGGTTTTGGAGAAACCCGGGGACAGCAACCAACGGT
>JANMZN010000388.1:0-2151 GCA_031383285.1 Segetibacter sp. | reverse complement strand
GTTTCCCATCTTTGAGTAGCAACAAAATCTCTGACAAGCATTTCATAAATAACAAGGTTTCTTTTATCAGGCTTTACAAAATTTTGTATTTGCCAATTATAAGTTGACTTTCTTGTTTGCAATATGCCAACTATATTGGATGTTTTTCCTGTAGGGTAAGGTTTTAAGCTTGGATAATTTGCAGTAGGAATATATTGATCATTCCAAGGATCTAGTATTTTCTCACAGTATATATCGGCTACCTTAATAGCCCCGTCGATAACATATTGAAAAGCATACTCGACCCCAGGAGTAAGGCCTGTTACCCGAATCCAATAGTATGTACTATCAGGCGTTCTTTTCATTTGGTAATTAGAAGTCTCCAACCAATTGGTAAAGTCTCCAATCAATGCTGCACGTTTCTTATTAGGAGCGAATAAAACAAGGGTTGCAGATGTATCTCCCGATTCATAATTTATTCCGGGTTGTACGCCTGAAGGAAGCGGTGCAATGGTTTGCGGAGGGGTAACAAAAAATCGAAGGGTATCAAAGGTATTACCAGAAGAAGTTGATGCTTGGGCGACTATCATCTGATCGCCATAGGTTGTAATTGTAGCAGTTCTTGTGATGATAACAGCAGTACTACCCGCACCTATAGGAGACCCGTTAAGAAATAATTTTATAGCTGCGGTTTCACTCGTTCTGGCAACAACAATTAAATTATCTCCAATTGTTTTTGTAATGGGTTCTGCCGGTAAATTATATTTAGGCTCCCTGAAAGGTTGATCTATTCTAACAGCTAGTCCAGAAGTATAAACTGGAATATACATATCAGAGCCGTCCGTATTTCGCTGTACAGTTGTACCTGCGCCATTGCGAAACAAAATTGCTATTTTGAGTATTTTCTCAGCCGGATTGGTTAAACCAAAAAAAGTTCTCAAACCTCCTGTGATGCTATATTTCCATTTGTTGTTTCCCAAATACGTGGCTTTACCTGCTGCAGGCGAAGTTGCCCATGCAAACTTTGAATACTTCCAATCTGAAGCTCCGGTACTTGCGGAAGTTATAGCACCTATATGTAAAAATACATCAGCCGTGTTGGCATAGTTTAATAAGCCAGCATTTCCTTTTGATGCATCTACAGTAATATCAATAGTAGTAGAAGATTCTGTAATAAAAGTGGGTGACCACGTAAGAAGTTGAGCCTTCGCAACAGCACAACACATGACCATAACAAGTGTTAACAATTTTTTCATATGCAAAGCTAAAATCTACAACAGAATGTGTAAATAATACACAATATTAATGAATTTTTCTTTCCTCCAAAATAATGTTAATCATTTTTTGAAAATAAATCATCTAAAAATCAATCGCAAACCACTTTCGTTTATTCTTTTCATACTTTTCAAAGTCAAACTTGTACAGTTTTCCAGGTCTGTGGGGTACGTCCTCTTCAAACTCTTCCAAATCAATCAGGAAATCCATTGTGAAGAACTTTTTCCTAAAATTTCTTCTGTCCAACTCTACTCCCAAAATGGCTTCGTATAAGTTCTGCAACTGCCTAAGTGAAAATTTTTCTGGTAACAAGTTAAAAGCCAAAGGATGTTCCTGTATGCGCTTTTGCAACCACCGATAACATTCATCTACTATTTCCTTGTGATCAAATGCCATATTACAAAGCCCTTTTACATTGTGCCAATGCAATTCATTGGCATAAATCTTTAATTCATGGTGGCGAATATTCAACAATGAGCAATAAGCAATCGTTAATACCCGTCCGCCCGGATGACGATCCAATCCTCCAAAAGTTTTTACCTGCTCCAAAAAAACATCACTCATTCCTGTTCTTTCGCTCAATACACGATAAGCGGCAGCGTCTAATTCTTCGGTTGCCTTTATCATATCTCCCAAAAGTGACCATCTCCCTTCAAAATGTTTCAGGTCACTTCTTATCAAAAGCACCTTTAGCTCATTTTCTTCAAAACCAAATATGGCACAGTCAACCGTAATGGGAACTGTAGGGTAATCAGACACTAGCCTTTTGGCATCGGAAATCAATACAACATTGCTATTTATCGATAATTTATCTAAGGTATCAGAACTAATCATATAATATTAATGAACAATTTGGACGTTAAAGTAACAAGATTTTTTCAATTGCGTACGATATAC
>JANMZN010000302.1:0-6581 GCA_031383285.1 Segetibacter sp. | reverse complement strand
ATTGTCAGCTGTAGCATGGTACATCTGTCCTTCCTTATCAGGCAACTGCCCTGTGCCATAAGCACTTTCTTCATTCACCATAAAAGGTGGTAAATACTCCAAGTACCCTGCGGCAGTATTAAAATCCAGAAAATACTGGACGAGTGCTCTTTGTAACCTGGCCCCTTGACCGGTATAAACAGGAAACCCACTGCCGGTAATCTTGGTACCAAGTTCAAAATCTATTAGTTTATACTTTTTAGTTAAGTCCCAATGAGGAACTGCTTGAGCATAAAGTACCGGCTTAACTCCTCCCTCACGAATGATCAAATTATCTTCTGGTGTTTTGCCGGGAGGAACCAAAACAGAAGGCAGATTTGGAAGAACATGCAACTTATCTAGCAACATTTTTTCTATTTCACCCATTTGTACTTTCAATGGGTCTATGTTAGATTTTAAGGAAGCAACTTCATTCTTTAGTGCCTCTGCCTCGTCTTTTAAACCCGATTTCATCAGGTTCCCTATTTCTTTGGATGCACTGTTTATTTTTGACTGTGCATCGTCAAATGCTGCCTGAACTCTTTTTCTTTCATCATCCAATGCGATCACTTCATCCACCAATGAAACGTCTTTGAAATTTTTAATGGCTAATCGCTCCAATACCGTTTCCTTATTCTGACGGATATAATTTACCTGTAACATTCAAAAAAAATTTGCGGCAAAGATAATGGTTGAAGCATAGAGCGAATAAATACCTTAAAAAACATGCAAATTTAAATTGATACCGGTTTTAAATTTTAAACAATCTTTACCTGAGCAAGATGACATTATCTAATCTTACTTCGTTTATGCTGTTATTATTGTGATAATAGATCAGTAATCGAGTAAAAGTTCATAGTATAGGAATGAAGTTGATTCATTCCTGATCAATTGTTCCGCCATGCGATGTTAAATCTCCCAAAGTCGTAAGCACACGCTATTGATAGCAGCTACTTTTGCAGCTGATTGCATGTCCGATACCCCCATTCATATAGCGCTTGTTGGAAATCCTAATAGTGGAAAATCATCCTTGTTTAATTCGTTAACCGGACTAAATCAAAAAGTGGGCAATTTTCCTGGGGTAACCGTTGATAAAAAAACAGGATATTGTTCTTTAGACGAAAGTTTTTCTGCCAATATTATAGATCTTCCAGGTACTTATAGTTTATATCCTAGAAGGGCTGATGAATGGGTGGCCTACAAGGTGCTCATGAACGTGGACGGAACGCTGCAACCTGACCTTGTGGTTTTGGTGGCTGATGCCAGTAATCTTAGGCGAAATTTGCTCTTTTGTAGCCAGATCCTTGATTTGAGAGTGCCTGTGGTAATTGCCTTAACGATGACGGACCTTGCTGCTCGCAAGGGAATTAAAATAGATTTACAAGCACTCGAAAGGGAACTTGGCGTTCCGGTTATTGCAACCAATCCTCGCAAAAACAAAGGCATCCCTCAATTAAAGAAGATATTACTACAGGTAGCCCGTCAGCAATACAAAGCACCTGCCAGGGACTTTATTCCAATAAAAGCATTGGCTGAACATGCTATTAATGAAATGCAGCTAACCATTCCCGGACTTAATGATTATGCTGCAGTTCATTACCTGATTAATCACGAAGATTTTCCCCTATCTAATGACATTCAGGCTAACATTGAAGCTATTGAGGAAAAAACCGGGTTCAACAAAACCCGACTACAAGCTGAGGAGATTATGCAGCGCTACGGAAGAATAAGGCAGATAATGCAGCAAAGCGTAGTTGAAGAAGACCCAATTGAGCAAAAATTATTTACTGAAAAATTGGATAATATTTTTCTTCACCACATTTGGGGTTACATTATCCTACTTTCCGTTTTGTTTTTACTTTTTCAAAGTGTATTTTGGATTGCAGAATATCCAATGAATGCGATTGAATGGACATTTACATCACTCAGCAGTTGGCTCAACAGCGTGCTTGCAACTGCATGGTGGAGCGATCTATTGATAAATGGAGTTGTAGCCGGATTAGGAGGCATCATTGTTTTTGTGCCCCAGATAATGATCCTTTTTGGTTTGGTAACCGTTTTAGAAGACACCGGATACATGGCTCGCATCAGTTTCTTAAGTGATAAGCTGATGCGCAAAGTGGGACTGAATGGAAAAAGTGTAATGCCAATGATCAGTGGTTTTGCGTGTGCCGTACCTGCCATCATGAGTGCCAGAAATATTGAAAACAGAAAAGAAAGATTGTTGACAATTTTGGTAACCCCTCTAATGAGTTGCAGTGCCCGTCTTCCTGTTTTTACTATTCTTATCAGCCTTGTTGTTCCCCGACATTTGTTTCTAGGTTTTTTAAGTTTGCAAGGATTGGTGATGATGAGCCTGTACTTACTCGGAGTTGTAATGGCACTCATTGTAAGCTATGTTTTCAAGTTGATTATCAACATAAATGAAAGGAGTTTTTTCATTCTTGAATTGCCAACTTACAGGGGACCACGTTGGATAAATGTAGGCACTACCATGTTGAGTAAAGCTAAGATTTTTGTAAGAGATGCAGGGAAAATCATTATGATCATCAGCATGCTTTTATGGTTTCTTAGCAGCTATGGCCCGCCTGAACGAATGGCTCAGTTAAAGAAGAAATACGAATCGGCGAAGGTGTATAGACCCGAAGAAAAAGCCATACTTGACCGTGAGTACCGGGCAGCAAAATTACAAAATAGCTTCGCAGGCATTTTAGGACAATCCATAGAACCTGCCATAGAACCATTGGGTTACGATTGGAAAATTGGCATCGCATTGATCACTTCCATAGCTGCCCGAGAAGTATTTGTAGGAACAATGGCTACCTTATATAGTGTAGAAGAAGACAATGACGACACTTCGCTCAGAGAAAAGATGCAGGCTGCAGTTAAACCCAATGGCACTAAAGTATATTCGCTTGCAACAGGCATTAGCCTTATGATCTTCTATTTGTTGGCTATGCAGTGCATGAGCACATTAGCTGTTGTAAAAAGAGAAACCCGAACCTGGAAATGGCCACTTATACAATTATTCTACATGACCGGACTGGCATATCTGATGAGCTATATTGCCTACCAAATACTATCTTAATTGAATTACTAAAAGGCGCTTGTATGAACTGCAAAAATATAAATTACAGAAACAATTATTCACAATAAAAGTTTCATGCATATTTAGTTTCAGTATTTAGGTAAATTGCCTAGCTAAATAGAGAACCACTTGTTGTCACGAATAAAAAATATTATTGAAATAATTTTCCTGATTGTACTGCTGATTGTTCCCGTTATAATAAATGGTCAAACAAGAAAAGAAAGAAAGGCAATAGAAGCACAGCGAAAAGCAGTCGAACTTGTTATTTCAAATTTGAAAACACACGCTGAAAATTTAAACAAAGAAAGTTCCTCATTAGCATACCAAACCTACTTTGTTAAACAATTGGAAGCTATTGGATGCAAACCATTCAAAGCTGACAACATTGTTCAACCATTTAAATACGATGATGGCAAACAGATAACAGGGCTAACTTCATTAACCGTTAATGAACAACCTTTACAAATCAATATAGATTATTTTCCACTAGCCTATTCTGCAGAAAAAACCGTGAGCGGTACGCCTTCCATGGCATTAAGGGAAAGAAACGTTCCATGGTTTACCGATGTAAAAGATTTTTTTGATGCCCGACTACAAGATACTGCTATAAATGTGGATGCTGCCATTATAAAAGAAGCAAACAAAATGGCAGAAAAAGGAGCAACTGCCCTATTTATTTATAATTCATCTGCAAGAAAAGACCACATCAAATTCGATAATCATAACAACATACCACCTGTGTCTATCCCTATAGTTTACATTACAAAAGATGGATATAAAAAATACTTTTCTGATCAATCACAAGCATTGAATATAGTGCTTCAAGTGAATTATGAAATGAAAGTAGTCTCGGGTTCTAACATAATTGCGTATTTAGATAATGGGGCGTCACATACCCTAGCAATAAACTCATTTTATCATTCAATAACAAATGATACAACTGCAAAACGAAATGAAAGTGAAATGAATGCTACGTTCATTGAATTAGCTAAAACAATTATCTCGTTTAAAAATTCAAATTACCTCTTCAATGTTTTTGAGGGAGAAGGCAATGGGCTTTATGGAATGAAAAATTGGCTTGAGAATAGTGTTAACAACTCAACGAATTGCTTATTGGAAACCAATCCGCCTTCAGTTGTTAGCATAAATTACTCACCAGCAATCAGCCGTGCTTACCCTACACTTATTTCAAGATTGCAGACATCAAATAAAATTGAAGGAGAAGAAAGGTGGAAAAATATGTTGAATACAACCAAACTATTAGGGGAATTTATAAAACTTTATAATGGAGACGAAAAAGTACATTATCCAAAAGATAGTGCATTTATAAATCAAGACTTGAAGTACGATTTAATTGTTCAACAAGAATCAATAACTCCCCTTACAAAGGAAATTAAACCCCAAGAACATACTCCAATTGCAAATAAACCACTAGTAATAACTAAAGTTGGCCTAGGTATTATTCCGGATAATACCATCACTAGCGAAGGTTTGAAAATAAAAGGTGTTACCCCAAATAGATTAGCTGCCAAACTAGGCTTGAAAGCAGGAGATGAAATTTTATGGATTGGTAGCTACAAGGTTACCAATATGCCTAACTATTTGGAAGCACTAAGTCACTTTAGTCCGGGAGATCAAACAACCATTAAAATTAAAAGAGGGGAGGAAACCAAAGAACTATCAGTCCAATTCTAATAATGATGAATATGAAACTTACGCTTAATAATGAGACCTTAACCTTTGACTTCTTTGAAGACACCAGGCTTTTGGGGATAATGGCACCGGTAAAAAACTATTTATTTTGCTGGCACCTTAAAGCCTTGGGATATGATTTCCGGCTTAACAACGAAATCAATAAACAACTGCGTAAAAAAAATAGGACTTATTATTTTTCAGTCTATCAACACCCTGAAAATGATTTTTTAAATTATTATTTGTTTCACAATCATTGTGAAGGAGAATACTTATTACCAGAAGTAAAGAATATTGATTTTCTGCTACTCATGAAAGGAGATGTAGTAGATGATGAAAAATGTATGGAAAGTGTCAATGCAATTAAGTCAATTAGCTGTGTACAAATGGTAGTAGAATTGACCAATGAAATGCTAAAAAACAAAGAACACTTGGTATTTTGATTGGCTAATTATCAGATGAAGGCTTGTTCTGAACCAAAAAAACCCTATTCAAAAGCCAAAATATTATGAAAGGCAATGGTGTAAAAAGCTGCGTTATATTTTGATAAAATGATTCTATTTTTCCTTGAAAAGCCAGGTCTTCAATACCGCTTAGAGGCAACACTTTCTTAAGCATAAAATAAACAAACCACAAAGAAAGATAAACAATCAAAAAGGTTTTGAAAAATGGCTTTTGGATAGTAAAGTACATGATAAGGGTACCGCCGGCCACAAGAAAGAAAGTTTTAAACCACACAAAAAATGAATGATACTCTACTGCAAATATGGTCGCCTTCATCCAGTCAAGTACAAAGAGAATACTGTAAAAAAAAATGATAATGACAACAAAAAGGTTAACCTGCTTCAATGTCTTTACTTTTTTTAGTGAAAAATATCCAACACATTAAGATAATCATGTACATCATTATTGTGAAAATATAATGATGGTTGAACTCAAAGGAACTTCTGTAGTTTATGTAAACCCAATAAAGCCCCATACACCTTATAATATTACCAACAAAAATAGCGGCTATACCTATAAAGGTGAACTTCACTTTTCTTTTGGTTGTACTAGGCAATAGTACTAAAAACCCAAGGTAAATCAAGTATAAGTCCAGTGCATTGCAATCATCAAATATACTGAGAATGGTTTTGCCGTTTAATTGAATGTGGTCTGCTGTATTGTAATTGTCTACTACCCATGTGAGTTTTGTAGGAAGGTTAAAAAACAAATTCAAACAGTAAGTAACTGTAGCCGTTAGAGTATGTGTAAGAAAAGCATCTGGTATTCTAATGGTCTTAAGGAATAAGAGGTAAAGCGACTCCCATAGGACCACCATTAAAATAAGCCTCAATAAAAACTTTTTCATCTGACTATTAAAGGCAACCGGTTGATCAACTTGTTGTAGTTCTTCTTGACTTTTGTTCTCCTGCATGGTGCAAAATAATACAGGTTTGCCTAAAAAGGCAAACCTGCATACTTATTTTAACTATAGAAAATTAATGAATTGCTTTCTTCCCATTTCTGCTTTTAATAAAAAAGTAAGCAACAATAAGACCTATTGCAGCAAGAATGATCAACAAATAATCATCAAGTGGCACTGCAGGAGGAGGACCATCAGGACCACCGCCCGGATCTTGAGCGAAACCGAATTGTGCTATCAGCAAGAAAAATAAGACAGCACCAACTTGCTTAAAACTTTTCATTGTTGTGTTTTTTTGTTGTGTTTTCACGTTTTAATTTTTTTTAATGGTTACTGACTATTAATTATTACTGATTACTACTTTCTCAATTTTTCTTT
>JANMZN010000276.1:0-2786 GCA_031383285.1 Segetibacter sp. | reverse complement strand
CCAATACCTGTCTGCTATTAAGCCGCCAACAAATGGAGTGAGAAAAACTAGGGCAATAAATGTTCCATAGAGATCTGCTGCTTCGCTTTCGGTCATAGCAAAACCCTGATTTACATCTTTGAGATACAAAGTAAAGATGCCGATCATGAGATAGTAACCAAAGCGTTCCCACATTTCAGAAAAAAACAAAAATGGCAATGCTTTGGGATGTTTATTCTGCATAAAAATAATTTTAAAAAAGAGCCACTTAAAATAAGTGGCTCAATATAGTTATAGAATTCAAAAATATTAACTTCTATTATCCTGCTCCATGCATCATTTTCTTCAATTTGGGAGTAAGTGAAAATAATAATATTGACGCAATCCCACATAAAACAACAAACACCATGAAGAACTCAAATAAATTATGAATAGTGAACCCTGCAAAAGTTGAGTAGTGGTCTCGAATTTTATTATCTACCAAAAATTGTAAACTTTCTGCATTTGGCACTACTTTTTTATCTAAAATACCTTGCAAATTTACTCCTGCTTTTGTTGCCGCTTCAAAATCGGACCCTGTTGCAGGTAGAATAGAACCCAATGTTCCAGCTAATGCATATCCAGAAGCATTCGATAAAAAGAAAACACCAAATAAAAGGGAGGCAAATCTTTTGGGAGCAAGTTTACCCACTAAGGAAAGTCCAATGGGAGATAAACATAATTCCCCAAAAGTTTGCAATAAATACAATAATATTAACCAATATATGGCTAATAAACCTGTACTGCCTAGATTTTTTACATTGTATGCTATAATAAAATAACTTAACGCTATTAATGCTAAACCTAATGCTTGTTTAAATGGAGAAGTTGGTTCCTTTCCCTTCGCTCTTAATTTATCCCACAAAAAACTAAATGGTACAGCAAACATTACAACAAAAATTCCATTAAAAATTTGGACCATTGAAGGGGGCATTTTCCATCCAAAAAAGTTCCGGTCTGTTTGATTATCTGCAATGAAAGTTAATGAAGACCCCGCTTGTTCAAAAGCAGCCCAAAAGAAAATTATGAAAAACGAAACTATATAAATTACAAGTATTCTATCGGTTTCAACTTTGGTCAAAGACTTATCACTTAAAATTAAGCCAGCAAGCGTTATACCAGATCCATATATAATAGAGTAAATAACATTTTGACCAATTAAAAAATGAAACAATAATCCTAAACCAATAAAACTACATAAAGAAATGGCTAATGCTTTTCCTGTAAAATGAGCTTTTTGAGATTCGCCTTCTTCATAATCAGCTGAATTACTTTTAGACGGCAAATCTCCAATAGCCCTGCCATCTGGAGTAACAACATATTTATCTTTCAATAAAAAGAAGGTCAATGTGCCTACTAACATTGCTATCCCTGCTGCTAAGAAGCCCCATTTAAATGCAAATACATCTCTTACTCCGTTAGCGTCAACAACATCTCCTAACATAGGACAAATAAACTGGCCCAAAAATGCACCTACATTAATGCCCATGTAAAATATAGTAAATGCTGTATCTAACTTATTTTTTTCAGCTTTTGGATATAGGCTTCCAACCATGCTAGAAATATTCGGCTTAAAAAAACCATTTCCAAGAATAATTAAACCTAATGCTATGTAAAGTATGGTTCTTGCCAAATCAAGATTTGACGTAAAAACTGTAGCACTTGAAAATAAAAGAAATTGACCGGCAGCCATTACTAACCCCCCTAGCATAATACAATATCTATTTCCCAAAAACCTATCGGAAACAAAACCACCAAGCATAGGAGTTAAATAACAAAGCCCAAGGAATCCTCCATAAATAATTGAAGATTGCTCTTTACTCATCATTAATGCATTAACAATGAATAAAGTCAACAAAGTCCTCATTCCATAAAAGTTAAACCTTTCCCACATTTCAGTTCCAAACAAAACCCATAATCCTTTTGGATGACTTTGTTTTGCAGCAGCAGATTGATTCATAATACAATTTTGATTATTAGTTTAAGACCCCAAAATAGCGAAATTTGAAACTGTAAACCGAAAAATGAAAAATAAATAGGTTAAAACGCAGAATAAAAACACATTTGCACCACAGATTTTAAACTATGAACATATTATTACTCGGTTCGGGAGGTCGGGAACATGCTTTTGCATGGAAACTCAATCAAAGCCTATTGTGTACAAAATTGTTTATAGCTCCGGGCAATGCAGGAACGCATCAGTTCGGTACAAATGTGACGATTGCTGCTACTGACTTTGATTCTATCCGTGCATTTTGCCAACTAGAACTGATAGATATGGTGATTGTAGGACCTGAAGATCCTTTGGTTTTGGGCATCTATGATTATTTTAAATCAGAAAATGGTTTGCAGCACATTCAAGTCATTGGTCCCTCGGCCGCAGGGGCACAATTAGAAGGTAGCAAAGCTTTCAGCAAGCATTTTATGCAGCGGCATCACATTCCTACCGCTGCTTACGCTGAATTTACTGATGATAATTTTGACGAAGGGCTGGCTTATCTGGACCAACATACCTTACCCATCGTTTTAAAAGCCGATGGGCTTGCCGCAGGAAAAGGTGTAGTGATATGTGAAAATGCAATCGAAGCTAAACAGGTGTTTACCTCCATGATCAAAGATAAACAGTTTGGCGAAGCGAGTGCCCGGGTAGTGGTTGAGCAGTTTCTGAAAGGGATAGAGGTAAGTGTATTTGTATTGACCGATGGAAAAGATTACAAGATCATTGGTCATGCAAAAGATTATAAAAGAATTGGTGAAGGAGATACAGG
>JANMZN010000236.1:0-16430 GCA_031383285.1 Segetibacter sp. | reverse complement strand
TTGGAATTTGTAGAAAACGGCATCAAACAGTACGAACAACGACAAAGAAAGGATACACTTAAATGGCTGGAAAGAAAGGCCAAAGAGCTTAACTATTCACTTACACCTTGCTGAGCTTACAGAATGTTCATTAGTACGATGATTCATCTATGGAGAAGTGTTTGCTCAATAAAAAAATGATTCTATTTTTGTTTTCACCTACAAATCCCAACAGAAAAGTCAATCATGAATTGATTAGTCACATTTGATCTTATAAACTAATAATTGCTTCTTAAACGCACAGTAACAGCAATAAGGAGGAACCCACTATTCAACTTATTCGATTAAGCTTAATAAACAAATATTTTTTGTCCCAAAGACTTCCAAAAAAGCGCATGAGCTTCTTTATATAATGGGCGCCGTCCAGTTAATATTACCCTCCTTTTAGTATTATTTTAAATACTTACTAAACCAGGCGATATACCTTTCAAAGCGGTCTTTCTCATAAACTGGATTGCTCAAACCATGGAACTGATCAGGATAAATGATGAGTTCTGTTGGTATGTTTAACGACTTTAAAGCCTGGTACATTTGTTCACTACCCGCAGCCGGTACATTAAAATCATTTTGCCCAACCAGAAAAAGTGTTGGGGTAATGATTTTTTTTGCTTTCAAAAATGGAAATGAAACTTTCAGGTACTTGTCCATATTTTCCCATGGAGTTCCTAATTCGTTTTCGTACTGCAACACATATTGGTCCACCCCATAAAGCGATGACATTAAACCAACGCCGGCACCACTTGCAGCTGCTTTATAACGCGTATCTGTGGCTATGGTATAGTCGGTTAACATTCCCCCATAACTCCAACCTCCAATGCCCAATTTCTCAGGATCGGCGATGCCATTTTGAACTACATAATCTGTTGCTCCTAAAATATCAATCACTTCCTTATTGCCCCAATCAGCAGAAATTGCTTTACAAAAATTCAATCCCCGGCCGTTGGAGCCTCTGTAATTAACAGTCACCACTGCGAAGCCGGCAGCGGCTAACATTTGCCTCGTCAAATCAAAACTATATTCTGCTTGCGAAACAGGGCCACCATGGATAAAGAAAATAGTTGGCAATTTTTTTCCTGCAATAGCATTTGCAGGCCTAAACAAAACACTTGAAACCCTGGTGCCGTCTTTGCTTTTAGAAGTAAATCCTTCTACTGAAGCCAGGCTTAATGGTGCAATAAACTCGTCCTGAAATTTAGTGAGCCGGACAGGGGTTGAATTTTCCAATTTATAAATTTCAGTAGGTATTTGAGGTTCGCTCATGGTTGTAAACAAACTACCAGAGGGGTGAATTTCTAAGCTATAATAACATCGGTTTCCGCCTGCTACTTTGGTTACTTTTTCTTCCTGAATACTAAATTGTGCTACATATCTTTCTCTATCGTCAATCACTATTGCCATTATGGAAGCTCCATCTTTTGCCCATCTTGGATTGTCAACCGGCCGATCAAGATTTCTGGAAAGTAATTTGGGTTCGCCCCCATTTTTTGACACCACGCACAATATTTCCTGATCGTATGCACTATAATTTGTAGTAGCGGAGCGCAAATAGGAAATCTGTTTTCCATCAGGGCTCCACTCCTGTCCATAATCATTTCCAGTCCAGGTAGTAACCTGTTTCATGGCAGAATGAGGCATGGCATCTATTACCCAAATATCGTTGTTCCAATTTCGGTCAGGGTCAGCGGTGCGATTGCTTACAAAAGAAATCTGGGTGCCATCCGGAGACCACTTGGGATTGGTTTCATCATATACCCCGTTTGTAAGGGTATCTACTTTTTTGGTGGCCATGTCATAAAGAAACAAATGGGTTGCATTTCTCTTAAGGTAGCCCTCTACATCTTGTTTGAAATGATACCTATCTATAACAATGGGTTTAGATATCTTAGTAGTATCAGGCTGTGTTTTAATAGACATCGCAATCTTTTTTCCGTCCGAAGACCAGGAAAAATCTATTAAATCTCCCTGCTTGATATCAGTCAATTGTTTTGCCTCGCCCCCTCGCCTATCCAAAAGCCATATTTGACTGCTTGCAAGCCCATTTCTTGAGGATACAAAGGACAAATATTTGCCATCAGGACTCCATCGGGGTTGAGTTTCACCATCCGGCGAATTTGTTAGTTGAACAGTTTCCTTCCCATCCCACGATACCATCCATATATCTGAATTGCGTTTGTTCTTAACTGAATCAACCGAAGAAATTGTAAAAGCAACCCAAAGACCATCAGGCGAAATTTGGGCGTCGCTCAATTGCTGAAAACGATTTACGTCCGATGGATTCAACACCCGTTTAGCAGGAATTTGAGCAAAACAAAAGGAGCTTATTACTAGGTTCAAAAGTAACAGAGATGGTATTTTATTCATTTCAGTTCAATTGTATGTTAATTAAATAATCAAAACTTTAATTAAATGTAAATAGCATTTGTCGATAATATTCTATTCAATTAAAGTAAGTAGCATTATTGAGCTAATTATTTTTACGATGACTTGCCTAAAAGATGCGCATTTATTATTCGCAAAAATTCTATGGGTTTTTCCACAAAAAACAAAACAATAGTTGTCTCATTTCTTATTCCAAATATTTAAATAACCTTCATAGGTGCTTTCAAATGAACCAAATCATTATTTGTCATAATCGTTTTCCTTTTATTAAAAAAAAATAATGCCGTTTTAGATAAAACATAAAAGCCAGTTAGTCAATTTTCAACTATAAGCTAACCTAGACTTATCAATAAAAGCATTAATGTAGAAATAATAAAAGGACAAAGTCAAGACTACCATAAACAAAAAAAGCAACTTACGTTGCTTTTTTGATGGTACCCGGGATGGGAGTTGAACCCACACTCGCGTTGCGGCGAACAGGATTTTAAGTCCTGCGTGTCTACCAGTTCCACCACCCGGGTGTACCAAAAAAATCCCGCCTCAAGGGCGGGACTTCTACTGAGCGGAAGACCGGGCTCGAACCGGCCACCCCGACCTTGGCAAGGTCGTGCTCTACCAAATGAGCTACTTCCGCAATATTTTAAGAACTATCCCAAAGCTTCTTATTTGTTGTTTTGGGAGTGCAAAAATAGTAATCGAATAATTACTACCAAATTTATTATTTGTACTTAGGTGTGTACAGGGTATTATCCGGTACTTCTACGTCTGGTTTACCAGCATAACTTTTTGTATAAAGCTTATAACATCCGCCTAATATGAAGGCTAGAATGCAGAAAACATTTACATAAAACAAAAATCTTGATGTATTTACCCTGTTGTAACCAAAGTCTTTTTCTTTGTGCGCCTGTACTTCTAATTGTCTATCGTTTGACATATTATGTTGTTTGCGTTGCAAAAATAAGGGACGGTTTATAATTTCGCCATTTTTTTACAAACATTTTTAAACTTACCCTTCAAAATCTTCCTCATTATCAACATGAATGTATAGCGTTTATTGTTGTCTTTTTATTGCTTTTGCTCTAAATCACAACTTTATTTAAAGGACAACTGGGCTAAATATGCTAATTTACTACTCAGACTTTTTTTAAATTTTGACTTTAATTATTAAATATTGGCATCATCCTTTAAATAACCTTTAGCAATAATTACATTTACTATATGGAAACTGCACTTTTCACAATTGCTGTAAAAAAAGTAAATAAAGAAGAAATCATAAACCTGATGGATGATTTGGCTGTTGAAGAACCGCTTGAATTACAAATAAGTTATTTAGATAGCCTACAAAAAAAATTAAAAACAATTGCTGTTACCATGCGTACGCCGGGTCATGATGAAGAACTTGCAATCGGTTTTTTATTTACTGAAGGAATTATTCAAAAAAAAGAGCAGATAAGGAATGTTTCAAATGCACATTTTTCAAAAAATAAAGTGGAAGTTGAATTGATTGAAAACTTTATTCCTGATCTCTCAAGTGCTGAACGAAATTTTTATACTACATCAAGTTGTGGCGTATGTGGCAAAACAAGTATCGAATCAGTCAAAACAGTATCAAGATTTCCAGCTACAGCTGATGACATTGTGATCAGTGTACCTATATTTTATGCTTTGCATGACGAATTAAAAAAGCAGCAGGATATATTTACCAAAACCGGTGGTTTACACGCTTCTGCTCTTTTCTATTTTGATGGATCTTTTATTTTGCTTCGCGAAGATGTTGGCAGGCACAATGCGCTTGACAAGGTAATTGGTGCTGCTTTACAAAAGGAGATGTTGCCACTTGATAATGTTATTTTGCTTTTGAGCGGTAGAGCAAGTTTTGAACTCATCCAGAAAGCCGCAATGGCGGGATTAAAAATCGTTGTAGCTGTCGGTGCTCCTTCCAGCCTTGCCGTGCAGTTGGCAAACGAATATGGCATTACCTTAATTGGCTTCCTTAAAAATGATAAATTTAATATTTACGCTGGCGAACAAAGAATCAAATTGTAAATTGATATACCCTTTATTAAATGCAGATTAATTATGAGCAAAGAAAAAAAACAACTGCCTAATGCTGAAAATCCTGAAAGACTATCAGGGCTAAAACGAGGAAAAATCAACAAGTCAGCAGCGGGGTTAAAAGCGGTTGTTTCTTCTGCGAAAATGGTATATAAAGAAGCAGGAGTTTCAAGAGGCATCAAAGCATTGATGAGGCTTAACCAAAAAGATGGTTTTGGTTGTCCAAGTTGCGCATGGCCCGACCCTGATGATGAGCGATCTGCCATAGGCGAATATTGCGAAAATGGTGCAAGAGCGGTAGCCGATGAAGCAACAAAGAAAAAACTTACTGCATCTTTTTTTGAGAAAAAAGCGGTGCATGAACTTGCTCAACTTACCGATTTTGAAATAGGAAAAAAAGGAAGAATAGCACAGCCAATGTATCTGCCAATTGGTGGTACACATTATCAACCCATTTCTTGGGATGATGCCTTTTTAAAAATTGGATTTGCACTTAATAAACTATCATCTCCTAATGAAGCAATATTCTATACATCAGGTCGTACAAGCAATGAAGCTGCATTTTTGTACCAGTTGTTTGTTAGGGAGTACGGAACGAACAACCTTCCTGACTGTAGTAATATGTGCCACGAAAGCAGCGGTGTAGCACTTTCTGAATCATTGGGTATTGGTAAAGGCTCGGTAAAACTAGAAGACTTGCATATTGCCGAAGTCATCATCATTATGGGTCAAAACCCTGGCACTAATCATCCAAGAATGTTGAATGCATTGCAAAAAGCTAAAGCTAACGGTGCCATCATCATTTCAGTAAACCCTTTGCCGGAAACCGGGCTTATGGGCTTTTCAAATCCCCAGCAGGTTTTGGGAATGCTTGGAGTGTCAACTGCATTAACAGACCTATTTCTACAAGTAAAAATTAACGGCGATATGCCTCTGCTTCAAGCTATAGAAAAACTTTTAGTACAAGAAGAAGACAAACATCCTGGCAGTGTTTTAGACAATCAATTTATTAAAGAAACGACCGAAGGATATGATGCTTTCAAGCAACATCTGCAGAACTTGGATTTGGATGTACTAAGCAAAGCTTGTGGAATAAGTCTAGAACAGATTCAAGAAACGGCGAATATCCTTAAAAATAAAACAAAGATCATCGCCTGTTGGGCCATGGGCCTTACGCAACACGTAAACGCCGTTGATTCTATCAAAGAGATTGTTAACTTGCTTTTATTAAAAGGAAGTATTGGTAAGCCTGGGGCCGGCACCTGCCCTGTTCGTGGCCACAGCAATGTACAAGGTGATCGTACGATGGGCATATATGAAAAACCTTCAGAAAAGTTTCTTCAGGCTATATCCAATCAATTCAAATTTACTCCACCTGATCATCATGGTTATGATGTGGTTGACAGCATAAAAGCTATGCACAATGGAAAAGCAACTGTTTTTTTAGGTATGGGAGGCAATTTTCTTTCTGCTACACCGGATACAGCTTATACGGCCGAAGCAATGAGAAAGTGTAGTTTGACAGTTCATGTTTCTACAAAACTCAATAGAAGTCATTTAGTTCATGGCAAAGAAGCGATTATTTTACCCTGCCTGGGTAGAAGTGACAAAGATGAAATAAACGGTGTTCCACAATTTGTCAGTTGCGAAAACTCTATGGGAGTTGTTCAGGCATCAAAAGGATTGCTGCAACCTATATCCCAACAATTGCTAAGTGAACCAGCAATTGTTTGCAAGTTGGCGAAGGCTACCTTAGGCATTAGAACCAAAGTGAATTGGAATGCTTTCGAAGTTCATTATGATGCTATCAGAAATGCGATTGAAGCGACCATTCCCGGATTTGAAAAATACAATGAAAGGGTAAGATTAACTGGTGGATTTTATCTTCCAAATTGTAACCGGGAAGGCACCTTCAATACCAAATCTTCCAAGGCCCATTTCAATATAGCTACGTTCTCCCCATATGCTCAAAAGGAGGATGAACTTATAATGATGACAATACGAAGCCATGACCAGTTTAATACCACTATTTACGGCCTTAATGATAGATATAGAGGAATCTACAACGAACGCCGAGTGATACTCATGAATCAAAATGACATGAATGTTCGTGAAATAAAAGATGGTGATGTAGTTAATTTATCCAATACCCATGAAGGAACATGTAGACAAGCAAATACATTTATTGCTATTGCCTACCCAATACCCGAAGGTTGTACTGCTACTTATTTTCCTGAAACAAATGTGTTGGTACCGATTACCAGTGTTGCACTTAAAAGCAATACCCCAACGTCCAAGCAAGTTGCAATAAGGGTTATAAAACAGGTTCAAAATAAACAGTAGGAATAGCGTTATGAAAAATCTCAGGCTTTATTTAAAATAATACCGACTTACAGATTTTTAATTATAAAATAACTCATGAAAAATAATGCACATCCCCATAACAAGAACAAACCACCCAAACCCTTTCTTTAAGCGTTGACCTTTTATTTTGGCACCTAATGCATTTCCGATAAATAGCCCGATAATTGCTAAAGCAGTGATAGATAAAAGGAATGGCCAATTTAGTTGAAAATGTCCAAAATCTCCGGTAAATCCAATGAGCGAATTGAATGCAATAATAAGCAACGAAGTGCCTATTGCCTGCTTCATAGGTAGTTTCATAATCAGTACCAAAGTGGGTATAATTAGGAATCCTCCACCTGCGCCCAAGAAGCCTGTAACTAACCCTATCAGTATCCCAAAAAGTATGATTTTTTCGATGGCAAATTTTCTAGTCGAGGACTTTGCTTCTATCCCATTTGAACTGATCATAGAAAAAGATGCGGATAGCATTAGAACCGCAAAAACCAGCATCGTCAACAAATTTTGAGTTACTTCAAAAGAACCAATATTGAAAATGACCTTTGGTATTAACGGAATAACAAGTCTCCGAATCAAGAATACGGTAACAATAGAGGAAGAACCAAAAACAACTGAAGTTCGAATACTGATTTGACCTTTATAATAATTTTTAACAGCACCAACTAAGCTTGTTGTTCCTACAATAAACAAAGAGTAGGATGTTGCTATTAAAGGTGAAACATGAAAAAGATACACCAATACAGGCACTGTTAGTATAGACCCCCCTCCCCCAATAAGCCCTAATGAAACACCCACAAACAAAGCAGCAACATAGCCTAATATTTCCATAGTGGGGCAAAGATGATAAATATTTATTCAACCATAAGTGATATTTGTCTCAAAGTAAATATTTGGAAGATTGAAACAAAACCAGGTTTCAGAATTGATGGAACTATCAAGAATAGAACAAATATCCATTTCGAATAACAAAACAATAAACAATAATTTACCAATCAAATCCTCTTTTTTTTAAGCGCAAAAATTCATTACTATTCAACTTCTCCTTATTGGCAATTGATAATGATTCCTTCATTTTGACCATAAACCTGATAACCTCAAAAAGAAATTCGATATCCTCTATTCAACATAGAATTCAAAAAAGATGAAGTAAACAATTATAAACCAATACCTAAGTTCAACTCTTCTTAACTCAATAATTAATTAGTAATAATTATATACATTACCAATCAATTAAGATATTTACTTTTATGCAAACCAAAATCGGCCCTTAGTAGTGGCTAAGTATTAATAAATGACAAAACCGCTTACTATTCTTTTTTTAGATATTGATTTCGAAGCCATTGAAAAAGTAAAGCAATTTTTACTTGATCAAAGTATCACAATTGAAGCTACTATTGTAAATAACACTATTGAATATTCATCAGCTTTAGACAATACTGATTTCGACATCATTCTATCCGATCATTTATTGCCGACCCTAGATGCCGAAGAAGCATTAAGAATTAGGAATAACAAAAAAATATTATCGCCATTTATTCTTTTATCAGAAAATATTTCACATGAATTAGCCCTTGCCATAACAAAGAATGGGGCAAACGATTATATTTTCAAAGACCGGTTAATAAGGCTTCCAATCGCTATTACGCATGGTATTAACAGGCGAAGAATATTGGAAGAGAAATTGTTGGCAGAATCAGAATTGCTTAAAAGCAATGAGCGGTTTGAACTGGCTGCAAAAGCAACATCAGAAGCCATTTGGGATTGGGATCTTCAGCTAAATAAAATGGTCTATGGAAATGGTTTTGAAACACTTTTCGGTTATAAACCTGATGTATGGAAAGGATCTCCGGTATTCTGGTTAAAGTTTGTTCACCCGGATGACAAAGATCGGGTAACCAATAGTTTGGAAGACTTTGTTAATAATTCTGAGCTTGGAGGTTGGAATGAAACGTACAGATATATCAGAAGCGATGGATCATTTGCGACAGTTATAAACAAAGGCATTGTCCTTCGCGAAAACAACATTCCGTTTAGGATGGTTGGTGCTATTCAAGATATTACCGAATTGTCTGAGAAAAATAATGAACTCAAACAATTTTCATACATCGTTTCGCACAACCTAAATGCGCCTCTTTCTAATCTTATAGGCATTCTAAATATTGTAAATTATGATACTTTAGACGAACACAACCTAAGCCTTGTAAAAATGTTTGGAGAGACTACAAGGCAATTGAAACAAATTATTGAACACTTGTCTTATACACTGATCATTAAGAATAGTGTAGCTGAACTACAAGAAGTGGATTTAAACCAAATTTTTGACAGGTCAAAGCAAATATTGAACAATGAAATAAACTTAATTAATCCAAAATTCTTTACTGAGTTCGAAATAGAAACCATTAAAACTAAAGGTACTTATATTGAGAGTGTCTTTCTTAATCTGTTATCCAATGCAATAAAATACCGTGCTCAAAGTCGTCCATTGGTTATTAGTATTTCCAGTAAACCTTTTATGAATGGTCGAACGCAAATTATCTTTTCAGACAATGGTTCGGGTATAGATATGGAGCGAAACAAAGGCAAAATATTCGGTTTATATCAACGCTTTCACAGTGAAGGTGAAGGACAAGGTATGGGGCTTTATCTCATAAAAATTCAAATAGCAGCATTGGGCGGCACCATCGAAGTTATAAGTGAAGTGGATAAAGGAACTACCTTCTTTATAGTAATCTAGTTTAACGAAACACCTTTAATATTTTTGTTTCCTGACCATCAGTTGCGTGGACAACATAAATACCTTTTGGCAATTGACCCAATGATATCATTGTCATATTAGAACCAGCAGACATCCTTTTTTCTTTGTGCATCATTTTCATCCCTTCAACGTTAAATACATCTATATTCAAATTTGCTTCATTCTCAACTATTACATTAATTCTTACTGAGGTGGACCTTACATCAAATGTCATTACTATCCTGCTATTTGGTTGTCTTAAATAAACGACTTCACTGTAACTGAATGTACCGTCTTCATCTACCATTTTCAACCTATAATAATTGTTTGCACCCAACTTATTATCTACAAAAGAATACTGCTCGGATAATGTAGATAAAACAATTCCAACGCTAGAAAAATAGATGCCATCTTCAGATCGCTCAACTTCATACTGCTTGGTATTTGTCTGTTGTTTTACAATCCACGAAAGCCGTGCCTGACCTTCTACAACTCTGCCACTAAAATCGATTGATTTTGCAGATAATACAGACCCAACTTTATTGACAATCCAGTTATTGGGATCCACTACTATACCCGTTGTTGTTTTTGAATAAGGTATTCTAAAAGTTTGAAAATTGGAAGACTGACTAAGTATAATCGTAGTATCACCCTGAGCAGAAGTAATTTTATACTCCATTAATCCTGTAAACAAGGGCGTTACAGTTGGCCAAGATGTGGTCTGGTTTACATTGATAACCAAAGTGTCGCTTCCATATTTATAATATCCTAAATCATAAGTCGGATATCCTTCACCATAAATCCATTGATTAAAAAAATCTGTCAAATTCTTACCGCTTACCTGTTCAGCTACTCGTTTAAAATCTGCAGTTGTTGCAAACGAGTCTTTAAATTGCTGTTGAAATGTTTTTAGTGTTTTGAAAAACAAGCTGTCATTTTGCATCTCAAATCGAAGCGTATGAATGGCTGCACAGCCTTTATTATATGACAATCTACCGCTAAAAATTCGCCCTTCATTAAATGTTGGCACCGTAATATAAACACTCCCGTTAGCATAACTCATTATATCATTATGTCTAGATGTCATTTGTTGTGCGGCTGAAGTAACTGCCAATGATGGAAATAGCTGACGCATAAGGTTTTCAAGGTAAGTTGCGAAACCTTCATTAATCCATATGTCTTGCCAGTTAGCACAGGTTACATTATCGCCAAACCATTGGTGCGCTAATTCATGTGCAACCAACTCAAAGTTAAAACCTTGCATGGTTGAGTTTGTTTGGTGCTCCATTCCACCACCAATATAGGCCATTTGATGACCGTACTTTTCCTTATAAAATGGATATAAACCGAATAGTTCACTCATCTTTTCTAGAAAAAATGGTGTAAAGTCAAGTGTTGCTTTTATTCCGGCAAAATAGGAAGGATTATCTACTATGAAATGTTCAATCAATATAGAATCACCGCCCATGATTGTTGGCTTAGCATAATTCTTATAAAGAGAGAAATTGCCCACCGTGAAACATAACATATAATAATTCATCGGATAACCTGTAGACCATTGATAGCGGGATTTATTACCCGATAATGCAACAACCGATTTCAACAGACCATTTGAACTTGGTATGTAGGGATTGGTGGTTGTTAACCAAATATCTGTAGAGTCTATTTTATAATCAAGCCATTGCTTTGCTGGATACCACTCTCTAGCTTGAAAGGATTCGGATAGCGTTCCTGCATAAATAAATCCTTTTGATGCATCATTTCCATACGCTAAACCATTGATTACTGTGCCACTATAGAAAAATTTAGCAGTCATTTGCGAACCTACAGGTCTGGTAGTTGGAAAAACAACATAAATGTGATCAAGACTTCTTGTAAAGGCCACTTTTTCATTGTCAAAAACAACGGAATCCAACGTCATATTGTCTTTAAATTCAATAGCGAAAGTGTCTAAAGGTATAACCACACTAATATTATAAAAACAAGAACCCGAAATGAATCGACTGTTGGGCTCTACATTTAAATCCAATTTCTGGTATTTAATATCATACTTTTTCATTAGGCTATCCTGAAAAAACTGAGCCCTAGGCTGGCTAAACTTAGCGTTGCATGTAAGCTGCTGAGCATATAAATTGGTTGAAACAAACGCCATTAAAAGAAACAAAAAAGAAATTCGCATAAGTGGAATTAAAAAATAAAAGTAACAGATTTATACTAATAATGTTTTCGAAATTTAATAATTAGGATGCAATTGACAAGCTTATCATTTACTTTTACTTTCAGCCAATAATTAATATGGACAAAAAAAGACAAATAGATATCGTAAATGAGATCCTGGAACAATGCATCATTGCATACCCGATATCTTCCTTTATTATAGGTTTATATCAACAATACCAACAACGTGGAAGTCTAAGTAAAAAACAATTGGAGGGTCTGTACGGAAAAGCCTCAGAGATCATTGATATTGTTCCCGGAAAGCTAGCAACCCTGGAGGCGCTTATCAACAAAATGCCCAATAGATTTAAATCTGAAATACCTCCAGCAAAACCAATGTATGAGAAAGACGAAAGTCTAGGCAACATGATAAATGCAATACTTGAAAAGTATCCGCAACACAAACGAGTTTTGTTTCTTAAGTCTAAGTTTGAGAATAATGAAACCCTAACTGCCATTGACATTGCTGATCTTGGAAGGTTTCACAGTTTTGTAAAATGATTCGGAATTTATTGTAGCGCATGCTTTGTCCAGATTCGAACATTTTATCTTAAAACAGATAAAAATCATCAAAATTCTATCCCATCCTCCCCTACCTTTGCGGCAAAATATTTTTTGATAAATAAAACCGATTGTTATTTATGAAGATTACAGTAGTAGGTGCAGGAGCCGTAGGAGCAACTTGTGCCGATAATATTGCACGAAAAGAGTTAGCCACAGAGTTGGTACTATTAGACATTAAAGAAGGCATTGCGGAAGGAAAAGCCCTCGACATGACCCAAACTGCAGCTTTACTAGGTTTCGATACCAGAATTACAGGTAGTACAAATGATTATACAAAAACAGCCGGAAGCGATGTTGTTGTCATCACTTCAGGTCTGCCACGTAAGCCGGGAATGACCCGCGAAGAACTGATTGGAACTAATGCATCTATTGTTCGTGGAGTGACTGAAAACATTCTTAAGTATTCTCCAAATGCAATCATAATTGTAGTATCTAATCCGATGGATACAATGACTTACCTTACATTAACCACTGCCGGCATTCCTAAAAACCGTATTATTGGTATGGGTGGCATTTTGGATAGCGCTCGTTTTAAATGCTACTTAAGTCAAGCTTTGGACTGTAGTCCAAATGACCTGAATGCAGTAGTCATTGGTGGTCATGGTGATACTACGATGATACCATTAATCAGATTTGCAACCTGGAACAGCGTTCCGGTAAGCCACTTCTTAGATGAAGCACAACAACAAAAAGTGGTATCCGATACAATGGTTGGTGGTGCAAACCTAACCAAATTAATTGGCACTAGTGCTTGGTATGCTCCGGGTGCTGCGGTAGCTTCTTTGGTTGAGAGCATTGTTCGCGATGAAAAAAGACTATTCGCATGTTCCGTAAGTTTGGAAGGCGAATATGGCCAATCAGACATCTGTATGGGTGTGCCGGTTGTAATTGGTAGAAATGGTTGGGAAAAGATAGTTGATTACCAGCTTAACGAAACTGAGAAGGCAGCATTCGTTAAGAGTTCTGATGCAGTAAGAAGTATGAATGATGTCCTAAAAACATTGTAATACCAATTTGAATATTTTTGTGGAGGTTGTCATTTGGCAGCCTCTTTTTTTTCAATAAAGTACTAAAAATATTTTTCGTTTTTTAATGGCAATTAGCCGGATAGATATTGATGCTTTTATTTCGCTTGATTTCAAGTACACTGTTTTAGATGTAAGATCTGAGGGGGAATATACGAATGCCCACATCCCTGGTGCATTGTCTGTACCTCTTTTCAATAATGAACAAAGAAAGAAAATTGGGACAGCCTATAAACAAGAAAGCAAACAAGTAGCCATTAAAATGGGATTAGAAGCATTTGGTGCAAAAATGATTTCTATTGTAGAAACTGTTGAAAAAATATTAGATAACCACGAAGAAAACAAAGCAGTTGTTGTTCATTGTTGGAGAGGAGGAATGAGAAGCAGCGCAGTGGCATGGCTGCTTGATTTGTATGGTTGTAAAGTATTTATTCTGATTGGCGGATACAAGGCTTACCGAAATTGGGGGATCCTACAATTGGAAAAGGAATACCCGATAAATATTTTGGGCGGTTACACAGGAAGTGGAAAAACCTATTTGCTCCAAGCCCTTCAAAGGAATAATCAAGTAACGATAGACCTGGAAGAAATAGCCAAACACAAAGGGTCTGCTTTTGGCAATATTGGGATGCCTGCTCAGCCTTCGCAAGAAATGTTTGAAAATCTTCTTTCATTAGCGTTTTGGAATGCATCCAAAAAAATAAAAGCTAGCCAAAAACCACTTGCTATTTGGTTAGAAGATGAAAGCCAACGCATTGGATTGGTAAATATTCCAACTCCATTGTTTTCATGGATGCGTAGAAACCCGGTTTATTTTCTTGATATTCCTTTTGAAGAGCGGTTAAAGCACATAGTGGATGGGTATGGAAAAGCGGCAAAAGAAGATTTAATTAATGCAATCAATAGAATTCACAAAAGACTGGGAGGAGTTGAAACCAAGAATGCAGTTAATCTAATACAAGAAGATAATCTATGTGGAGCATTCAGCATTTTGCTTAAATATTATGACAAGCAATACAAAAAAGGCCTGCACAACAGAGAAAATTTACAACAACTATTAAACAATATTGTTTGCAATACAGTTAATGCAAGTGCAAATGCAATAGCCGTCATTCAAAAAGGAAATACAATTTGAAAATGTCCGATACAATTAAACTAACACAATATTCTCACGGGGGAGGATGTGGTTGTAAAATAGCTCCCGGGGTTTTAGAAGAAATACTTCATAGTCAATATGCTTTTCCGGATAGCAATCATTTGTTGGTAGGCAATAACAGCAAAGACGATGCAGCAGTTTATGATATTGGAAATGGAATGGCGGTCATAAGCACTACTGATTTCTTTATGCCCATTGTAAATGACCCATTTGACTTTGGCAGAATAGCCTCGGCCAATGCAATTAGCGATGTATATGCAATGGGTGGAAAACCAATTATGGCTGTAGCAATTCTTGGCTGGCCAATAGATAAATTACCTGCATCCATTGCCCGAAGCGTATTAGACGGCAGTAAAACCGTTTGCAAAGAAGCCGGTATTCCTTTGGCTGGTGGGCATAGCATAGACGCTCCTGAACCAATTTTTGGGTTAGCAGTAACAGGTATGGTAGATATCAAAAACCTAAAGCAAAATAATACCGCCAAAGAAGGCGACTTTTTATTTCTCACAAAAAAAATTGGCGTAGGCATTGTTTCTACTTCTCAAAAGAGGGAATTGATATCTGATAACCATTTTCAGACATTGCTTAAACAACTAACACAGCTGAATAGTATTGGAGAATTAATGGGCAAATTGCATGGAGTGAATGCTATGACAGATGTAACAGGATTTGGATTGCTGGGTCATTTAACAGAAATGGCAGAAGGAAGTGGCACCACAGCGGAGATTAACTTTGGGGCTATTCCTATTATTGATGGAGCTCTCGAATACCTGGCTCAAAAAGTGATTCCAGGTGCTACAATGCGCAATTGGAAAAGCATAGGTGAAAAAGTAAGTTTTCAGAATACTTCTAATCAACTTGACCTCATCCATTTGTTGGCAGACCCTCAGACTAATGGCGGATTATTGATTTCAGTAAGCGAGTCATCAGTAAATGAAGTGATTGAAATACTTTGTGAAAATGGATATGAAGATTTCATTTTACCCATTGGAAGAATGACTGCTAAATCTGATAAAATAATTATTGTAAGGTAGCCTATTTTATATTTGAAAATTAATATGAACACATGTCGGATAGAATTTATGATGTAATAATAGTTGGAGCCGGACCCGCAGGAGCATCTTGCGCCATCAAACTTTCGGGTAGTGGATTAAAAGTAGCCTTATTGGATAAAGCTACTTTTCCCAGAGATAAAACATGTGGTGATGCATTAAGTGTGGATGTCATTAATCAATTGGCAATGCTTTCAGATACCTTACCTACAGCTTTTGAAAAACTTGAAAATAAAATTTCATCATTTGGCGTAAAAATATTTTCACCTGACCATAACCATGTTGATATACCTTTTATATACAAGGGCAAAAAAAGCTGCGGGTTTATCAGCCCGAGAATGAGTTTTGATGATCTTTTATTTCAGCATGTAAAAGAATACAACAATATTGATATTTTCGAAAATTGCGCAGTTTCTAATGTGCAGATAAAAGGCGATGAGAGCATTGTTAGTACGAGTATTGGAACTTTTAAAAGTGCCGTCGTCGTTGGAGCAGATGGTGCTCATTCCGTTATTTCTAAATACCTTGGAAATATAAAAGTCGAAAAAAATCATTACAGTGCCGGCCTAAGGGTTTACTATGAAAATGTAGCATCTTTTCACGAAGAAAACTATATAGAATTACATTTTTTCAAAGAAATTTTGCCTGGTTATTTATGGGTTTTTCCTTTGGCAGACAATAAGGCATACGTTGGCATTGGATTTCTTTCTTCAAGCGTTTCCAAGCACAAGATAAATATCAAAGAGACCTTGACAAATCTGCTAAAAACGCATCCTGATTTAGCTGTACGTTTCAAAGATGCAAAGCCGTTGGAAACCATTAAAGGTTATGGTTTGCCATTAGGT
>JANMZN010000227.1:0-36180 GCA_031383285.1 Segetibacter sp. | reverse complement strand
TTGAACTGGTGATAATGATAAAAAATAAACTCAAATGCTTCCCCTGTAGCTTTTACTTTGCCAAATAGTTTACCATTAATACAGGTTACGTCATACTGTTGAATGTTCCATACAGCAATGCCACCCCCTAAATGTATCAGTTCATGCACCCCTTCAAACATCGTCCGCCAGTTGTCCAGGTATTTCTGATCACCAAATTTGCCATCCTCTGCCCTATTATAGCACCATTCTATGCATGCATTTCTCCACCAGTTCAAAACACGGTTGCCATTTGTGTCATTTTTAAAAGTAATAAACTGAACGCAATATTTACCGTATAGTTCTGTTTGGTCGTACTTTGGCGTATATCGGTGATCGGTTATTAAAACAGAGTGGTCACCCATTTCCTCTATCAAAACAGAGGGATCTTTGTAAAACAACAAGTCGGCATCAATATAGGTACAGGATGCCAGGTTGTACTTTTGAATACAATAGTAAATGGTGAAAGGTGTACACGTCCAGCAATATTCTCCTGCGGTTCGTGTTGGTTTAATCCTCAACAGTTCTTCATCTTCAAACTCTTTTAATGAAATAACAGTTGCACATTGTAGGTTAAGCTGTAGAATGGTATAATAGCTAAGGTCATCGAAGGCGAAAATATACAAGTGAAAATGGGGACAGGTTTTTACAAGCGATGCATGCATTGCCATTGCTCTGGACAAATACAATGAGTTAAAAAGTGTACAGAAGTTAATCATGCTATATGTTTGTTTCCCTCACATTTTTCTTCATTCCAAAAGCAGAACGAATAAAGTTCCGGATATTGTTCTTAATTCTCCTTCGGTGATATTTGAAATAAATTTCCTTTTTTATATTGCCATAATAATCGCCTACACCACTATACGAAAGCTTCATTGCTTTGATGACTTCAGGTATTTCTTCCGTTTCTACTGTTTGCAACAATGGTCTGGATATGCATAATGGGGGTGTAATATTTAGATTGGCATGTGTTGCTTCTGCTGATTCTATATGATTACTCATGGAAGGATTGGGATACAGCACCATCCAGTCATTCAGTACACAAACTGCCTGAAAACGAATAGCCCATGAACTCACCTTTCCGTTAATCTGATCTTTGAGCATGCCTATCATATCATATGATCCATACACATTGAACCGATCCATTTTGTCGCTATGCTGTAGCAGTTTCAATAGTTCTGTAGAATTTGAATTAAAATGTTGCCATTTATCTTTCCATGTTCCCCATCCTAAACAATCAGGAATAGCTGTAAAGAAAAGGGGAGGATACTTTGCGCCACAGGCAAAAAAATTAGACCCTCCTATCTGCCCAACATGCGGATGATTTTCGTATCTCCTCAACGAATCATTCATGTAGTTTAGAAAAAAGGGTGATAGGATTAAGTCATCTTCGAGTACGATAATTTTACCGTATTGGTTAATGATTTCCGTTACGCCATCTATTATAGAAGTTCCAAGCCCTTTATTTTTTTCCTGCACTTTTACTATGCACTGCTTAAATCTATGCTCTTGCCCAGCTATTTTTCTTACCAAAAAGATGTTGTCAATCGTCTCCTTACTTGCCCCTTCTTTTGCTCCATCACAATATATATACAGCAAGCTATTTTTTGCTTCTGCGTTGGCTGCAAGCGAATCCAATAAATTGTTTAAATGGTCGGGCCTACTGTACGCAAAAAGAATGATAGGCGCATTTTCCATTATGACAATCTTTTGAATAATGTAGTTTGACTAAAATGCATGGAACCCGGAATAGGGCCACAAAAATCCAACCGTTGCCACTGATTGATTGGCAACATTTTTAGGGTATTTGTAAGATAATATTTACGCTCCGAATTATCCAACATTACATAACCCCCTTGCTTCACTTTCCTTATTGATGCTGCTATGCAAGATGGCCGCGATCTACCATCTACAACCACATAGTCAAAATAAGAGTCATCAAATTCATTGATTTTCTTCACATAGCTTTCAAAAGAAAAAGCAGTGAAGTTTTCATCGTCTGATGCATAGCCAAATGGATCTGCTATTTCAGGTACTTTATTATTGTCCCTTTTTTCAGGAGGAATAAACATGAGCTGAACATTGGAATATTTTCTTTGCGCAAGTTCTTCCTCTACTTTTCTGGACCATTCCAGGTCATGTTCAATAGAAATAACCTCTTTAACCCGTTTAGCCCAAAATAAAGTAGAACTACCCGAACCATATTCAAATACCCGCATTTGATTATTGGAGTGCTCTTGTAAAAAATCGGTTACCTCAAAAGTCATCCAAGGCATTTCGTGCATCTCATCCCGGGCATTGAATGAATGAGACCAACGCTTATAATACTTAATTAACCCCCAATAACTTAGGCCACTAAATTTTCGTTTCTGTGAACGGATAAGTTTCAGGTATTTTGAAAAGGAGGGCATGGTTGGTTGCAAGGTTTATTATTAGGTATTGTAAAGAAATAACTATTTTTTTCTAAATAAAAATCCGCCGCCTGAAATATGTGACTGCCCGCTAATCTTACCCGAGGCTTCATCAAACCGGAATACTAGTTCATAGGACTGTTCAAACAACTTGAGAAAATTCTGCTCAGATAGGGTGGTATGCGGATACTTTACCAATTTATCAACCTCGCCTTCCGGCATAGGACCGGGTCCATTTGCTGATAACCACGATTGCTGTACTATGATTTCGTCTTCTTGTGAAATGGTATTTAGCATCATCCGGTTAAAAAGGATATAAGAATATTCTTTTGCTATGAGCTTGTTTAATATAGTATAAGGATCGGGTACGTACTGTATAGAACTTGACAGGTAAAAAATATCGGCATCTATATCATCGAAATTGGAAACGAAATTCAGTTCATCATTATTGAGGTTGAAATCATATGCACTTTTTACCATTTCCGGCGTCTCAATCACATTCCATTTCAAAGCTATTTGGTTTTGGATCAGTCTTCGGGTTTCAAAATAATGGGCACCACATGCACCACCAAAATCAGCAATAGAAAGTGTACTTACTTTTTGTTGGAGCAATACATTTTGTATAGTTAAGGCCAAATAGCATTGAACTGCATTAATATGATAAGGTTGCTGAAGTAGCTCTTCCTTATATTTCATTGTTTTTTTAGCAATCATTCTGCAGAGGGCAGCGTTCTCATAGCCTTCATTGCCACATTGTTTTAATGCCTCTTCGTAATTGGAAAAGGTTTCGGTTTCTGCCTGTTTTTTGGCAAATAAACTTGAAATCTTCATGAGCGTATTTACAATAATTGAGTACAAAAATACTTGTTTGCAACTCGATCTGCTATCATAAATTGAAATCCTTCTAACTTGCAGGTATAAATAATGATGGGAATGTGGACAAACCTGCTTACTGAATTACAATCCGGAAACGTAAAAGCATTGGCTCGCTGCATCTCACTAGTAGAGAATGAGGTGACCGGATACGATCACATTTTAAAAGATCTACCTCCTTCTTCCATCCCTGTAATAGGCCTTACCGGTCCGCCGGGAGCAGGTAAAAGCACTTTAGCAGATGCGCTGATTGAAGTATTGGTGGCACAAAATAAAAAGGTAGGCGTTTTATGTGTAGATCCTACTTCACCTTTTAACTATGGTGCATTATTGGGCGATCGTATCAGGATGAACCAATGGTATAACAACCCCAATGTTTACATCCGTTCCCTAGCATCAAGAGGAAGTCTTGGGGGCCTGAACCCAAAAATTATTGAAATCACCGACGTCATGAAGGCGGCCCCATTCGACATCATTATTGTTGAAACGGTTGGCGTGGGTCAGACAGAAGTAGAAATAGCCGGCCTTGCCGATGCAACCGTGGTAGTGCTTGTACCTGAAGGAGGCGATGAAGTGCAAGCGATGAAGTCCGGACTGATGGAAATAGCAGACCTATTCGTAGTGAATAAAGCTGACCGCCCCGGTACAGATGACATGGTCAGAAATCTGCGCAGCATGATGGCACCCGGATTTAACAATGATAGGCGAACCCCTGTTATCAAAGCCTCTGCTGTTCAGAAAACAGGTATTGATGAAGTGCTAAACGGTATTTTGGAATTTTTGCAAATACCTGCCACCAACAACAAGAAATTGTGGCTGATGGCAGAGAAAGCCTTCCTTTTAATACAACAGAAGCGGATGAAAGATATTTCCAAAATACAGTTGAAACAACAAATTGAAGAAGGGTTAAATGCCCAAGCTTTCAACTTGTATAGTTTTATTGAAAAGTACAAATAGTGTTGCTCAAATAATAATGTACAAATTACTATCCATTATTTGGAAAAACTGGCTATAGTAGTTTGTGATTGTTCGTAGCAGGGTAAGTAGTTGCATATAAAAAGAGCGGATAAGTAGATTTTCATTACAAAAATGCGATAATTACGCTTTGTCTTTCCGACGGTAGGAGGAAACCCTATGATTGTGCTTGAGAGACTCCTCCTAACGTCGGAGTGACAATTTCGATTACTATGAATCAAAGCGAATAGGCTGATTAGACAATCAAAGTGCAAAGTAGTATTACAACTGAAAATGAAAAATTATTTCTATAATACGTACCGTAATTAAAGTACAAATTCATTTATGATTCAACTGCAAAGAACAAATGCTGAAAACAGCGACTTTATCTCCCTCGTAAAAATCCTCGATAAAGATTTGGCAATCAGAGATGGAGATGACCACCCGTTTTATGCTCAATTCAACAAGGTTGATACAATTAAATATGTAGTAGTTGCCTATATTGACAATAGTGCTGTGGCATGTGGTGCCATCAAAGAATATGCACCTGGAACGATGGAAATAAAGCGGATGTTTACTTCACCGGAATGCAGAGGAAAAGGAATTGCGAGCCTAATATTACAGGCATTAGAACAGTGGGCCGCAGCGTTGGGTTATGATACCTGTATCCTTGAAACAGGAACAAAGCAATATGAAGCCATCGGCTTATACAAAAAGAACAATTATACCTTAATACCTAATTATGGGCAGTATGCCGGAGTAGAAAACAGTCTTTGTTTTGAAAAGATAGTTGGAAATAAGTAACCAGAGACTGTATCGTTTGAAAACCAATTCTATTGAATTAACTCAACAGATTTTCCTTAAATCGCTCTTGATAAGTATGTTTCCAACGTCGGTGACTCCATAGGTAGTTATCGGGTTTCTTGTAAATACATTTTTCCAGATAGGTAACATACATCCTGGTCAATTCGCCATATTTATAGCTATTTGGTTCAGTAGTTACCAACTCAAAATCTGTATGATAGTATCCTCTTTTTACTTTATAAAAATGTACAAAAACTACCGCAGTGTTGTTTGCCTTGGCACCTTTTTCAGGGCCGTTTACAAATGGGGTTAGTTTACCAAAAAAATGTACCCAAAAACTTTTTTCGGGATAAGCTGATTGGTCCGCGGCCAAACCAATAGAATATTGATCATTTGCATACTGATGAAAAACAGTTCTGAATTTTGTACTTGGAATGAGAACAGTGCCAAAACGACTTCTCAGTTTAATCATTATCTTATCAAATGATTTGCTACCGATTGGTGCATAAACGCCAAGAAATTTATAGGATGAATTACGGGCAATTCCCCAGTTAATAAATTCCCAGTTAAAAAAATGTCCAGAATGAAATTGTACACTCTGGCCGGTTTTGTGTAGCTCATTGAGCATATCGAAATTACCGGAAAACCGTTTATTAAATTCAGCATCAGAAATAGACAATAGCTTGATGGTTTCAATAAAGGTGTCAATGAAATTGTGATAGAATTGTTTGGCTATGGCCAATCTTTCTTTTTCGGTTTTTTCTGGAAAAGCAATGTAAAGATTGCTCATGACCACTCTTTTACGGTAGCCGACCAAATAGTAAAAGATAACGTAAACAAAGTCAGAAAGGATGTATAAAATCCTCCAGGGAATTAAAGAAAGAAGGTATAAAAAACCGTATAAAATGTAATACATCAGCAAATTAATGGTCAAAAGTACAAAATCAAAAATGGTTTTGGGGGAGTGATGTTTTGGGTCAGGTATCTATTTATGAGAGGTAAAGCAAAATAGAATTTGCATAGTAGTTTTCATTAAGACAAACCAACCCATAAAAACACACCACTATAATAGGCCCATAAAATAGAAAACAATACGTGTATGATTGTTTCAAAGGCTTTTCCCTGCCAAAGTTTTGGGGAGTAACCAACAAACTGGATAAAAAATCTCAATGTCCAGAAAACGCACATGCCCAAACAGACCCTTTTCCCTAGCATTGTTTGAACTAAGTCTTCGGCAGAAAGCAGGCAAAGTAAGCCCATTAAAAAAACCATAATTGCAATAAAAAATGTGTGCACAATCATCATCTGCTTGTTTATCAAGCTCAACGATTGCAATTCTATTTTCCATTTAAAGTAGCGCGGAAAAATAGCGTGGATAAGCGCCAAACCAACCAATAAGGTCCCTATGATTTTAATGTGTATGATCATGTCGTTGAAGTATAAAAGTCGTGATGAAAGGCGTTGTTTTTTCTTCTTCCACGATTTTCAAACCCGCCTTAGTAAATGTACGTATCCACGTAGCCCGGGAATGAAAATGAAGAAAACCAATGTTGTATGCCAGCAAATTGCTGAGGTCTCTCAAGTGCTCTGTTATAAAAATGTAACCTTCCGGCTTTATAATTCTATTGAGCCCTTCAAAAAAAGTAATCCGTTCCCGTTCATCCCTTATTTCGTGTGCAGAAAGTATGGCAATTGCAAAGTCTATGCTGTTATTTTCCAATGGCAAATTATTGGTATTCACAGTTATACTATAAGGATGTGGTGGATAAGCCTTTCTTGCTCGTTTTATGGAAATCTCTGTATGTTTTTCTACGTCATAAAAATCAAAAATTACTAAGGCCGCCTTTTTAAATTTCACTTGCAGCAATTCACTCGTTTCATCAAATCCTGCATTTATATTTAAAATGGTAACAGGTTTACCTTCATTAAATTTATTGAACCATTTAAGCTGATAGAGGCTCGAAACATCATACACATAGAATGAGACCAATAAGGAAATGATTGATAATAAAGCAATGATAACTGATGCAGTAATGACATATGGATAAAAAACGGGAATGAAAAAAGAAGCAAAAAGCATCAAAACAATGAGCGCAAAGGATAGCAAATAAAAATGCCAATTAAATTTGATAATGTTGAATACGCCTTGAAATGGTTTTCTGCTTATTGCCATTTTTCTACTTTACCTTTTTTCCAATGATAGGGAATGTTTTTGATCTGAAATGCATTGGCCATTTTGGCATCCGGAAGTTGAAGTTGGTTCAAATAATCAACATGATAGTTCCTTATATTAATTGGTTCGGGTATCCAATTTTGCCTTACCCCCTCAATAATTAATACTTCCTTTTGTTTTTGATTGTAAGTAAAAGTAAAAGGTAGCGGACCGGCAAATCTCCGGGCTTCTTTCCAATCACTAAACGGCGATTCTGTCGGCAATTGTACCGGTTCATTGGTTTCTTCTATCTCAATGCTGAACTTTGACTGAACCGATTGTATCGTTTTAAAAGCTCCTAAAACAGTTTGTTGTACATCGGTTGTGGTATAATTGTAATGGGTAAACAAGTTACCCAAAAACTCCATTTTCTTTTTATCCGTTTCAGATTTGATGATGTACAATCCACGTAAATTTTTTCCTTGCCTGTTGGTATATCTTACAAATATCCGATAGCCAATTAAGAAGAAGTCATTACCGATAAATGCCGGAAATCCGCTTGGTCGTAAATTCTTAGTCTGCACCATCGCCATCGCCAAAAAAGCCCATTTGTCCTGAAAAGTATCCAATTTTAAACATTCGGGAATTAAAGGCTGAAGCTGTTCTTTTGGCAAAGCAAAAGTCAAAACCATAGAACTTTCAAAGAACGCATCTACTGCAAAGGGATGATTTTTGAGAAAATTCAGCATATCAGGTTTTTTGACTTATTTTTTTGTTGAGCATAAATTCGTTGTAGAAAATGAGCATTATAAACAAAATAGCAAAGACTGCATTTAGTTTGCCCCACAACAACAAGTACGGTGCAAGGTAAAACTCCAATGCATTCATGACAGCAATAATAATGATTTGAACAATGGCATTCAGCCTGCTTTTTATTTGGCTAATAATCCAAAGTGCCATCCCAATTTCTGAAAGACCAATGAGGATGGTGAGTACGCCTGCATTCGGATTCCCTAAAATTCTTTCAACGATTAATTGATGCCGTGGAACACCATTTAACACTTTGCAATAAAGTCCATTGATAAACCAAACAAATGCGATGAAATAGAGAATGATTTTATGTAGGCTTTTGTTTGCCAATATTTATTTTGATCTGCCGATCTGTATGATCTAGAAAATAAGATTGATCAATTATTGAATGCCCTCTTCTTTATTCAAGGCTTTTTCTCCACGCCACCACCGGTATCCAACAAACCCTGCTATAGCAAAAGGCGTAAGCATGAGGTAAACAATCCCTTTGTTAAGCGATCCTGCTCTTTTCTCACCCAATTGCCCGGCGGTTTTGGTACAGATAGAACATTGTGCCTCTGCAGTATGAATACTAAAAGTTATTACCCCTACAACTAACAGCAAACCAAACTTCTTCATAATTCCAGGTATTTGAACAAGGCAAAGGTAAAGAACTTGGCCGTTTGTATTTTGGCAATTCTGTTAAACAACATTACAAATCACCCAACTGTGGTCGCAGTATAATATCTTCTACTACTGCCATTGATGACAATTGACTTGCTGCAAAAACCATTGCTGCTATGTCTTCTGCTTCCATTATTCGGTTGGGGTCTATGCCGCTACCCGCCCAACTGTTGGTCAATACTGCACCGGGGCAAACAGCCGTTACTTTTATGCCATGCGGCTTCATTTCTTCACGCAGGTTTTTGCTAAAACCCAGCATGGCAAACTTGCTGATGCTATAGGCACCTCCATTGGCATATGCCTGCAACGAGGCTATAGAACAAATATTGAAAATGTGTCCATTCTTGTGTTCCATCATGGCAGGCAACAACATGCGGGTAAGGTGGTAGGCGCTGTACAAATTGGTGGCCATCATTTCCTCCAAGGTTCCTTCTTCTTCATTGTACACACTTCCCGGTCGGAATGATCCGGCGTTGTTAACTAATATATCTGGTACAATTCCTTCTGCCAATACCCAATTTCCAAAGCTTTTTACTGCTGTAGCCGAAGACATATCTACGGGTTTGTATAAAAATTTACTTTGCGGAAATTGGTGTTCAAAAGCAGTTTTCATGGTTTGCAAATCCTTTTCTGTTCTGGCACAGGCTATGATAGTATGGCCTGCGGCCGCAAATTTTGCTGCAATGGCGCTGCCAATTCCTTTGGATGCTCCGGTAACTATTACATTCATATAAATCTATTTGAGGTAGCTTGCGCCAAATCTAAGAAAACCTGAACCAAATAACCGGATGAAATACAGCGACCTATTTTTCGACCTCGATCACACCTTGTGGGATTTTGAAACCAACAGCAAAGAAGTGCTGTACGAATTGTTTACTGCCCACGACCTTCAGAAGACCTTGACCTCAGATTTTGAGGAGTTTTATACTACTTATTCTCACCACAATAAAAAATTGTGGCACCGCTATAACCACGGTTTTATAAAGCAGGAAGAGCTAAAATGGAAGCGCATGTGGCATACTTTGCTTGAGTTTAAAAGATCGGATGAAATTTTTTCCAAACAACTGAGCGAAGAATACCTTCATTCTTTACCGCACAAAAAAGCACTTTTTCCCTATACCATTGAGATTTTATTTTACCTGACCGGCAAAGGGTACAAATTGCACCTGATCACCAATGGATTTGAAAAAATACAATGGAGCAAGTTGCAAAATGCGCAAATCGGGCAATATTTCGAAACCGTCATTACCTCAGAAGCGGCGGCTAGTTTGAAACCGCACAAAGCAATTTTTGATTTTGCCATCAACAAAGCAGGTTGCCAATATGAAACGTCCATAATGATTGGCGATAACCTTGATGCAGATATTCGGGGCGCTATGGAAGCGGGTATGGATACTGTTTTTGTAAACCATATTCAGGAAGAAGTGACCGTACAACCTACACACATTATCCATCACCTAAAAGAATTGGAGCAGATTTTTTAAGCATAAAAAAAAGTCCCACAAATAATGCGGGACTTTTTTTATAGTCAAATCTTTTTTGCTACTACTATGCTTTTGGAGTAGGAGCAGGGGTTGTAGTTGTAGTAGTTTTATCTTTCTTGCAATCTTTCTTATCGCCTTTCTTACATTCTGTTTTGTCTTTGCAACATTTTTTGTCTTTACCACAATTGGTACCTGCAAATGCAGCACCTGTCATTAATAAAACCGCTGTAGCGAGTGTGAATATTTTTTTCATGATGTCAATATTTTGTTTAACAAATATAATTTCTATTAAACGAAATACTGTACCAAACTATTTTATTTTCTGGCCAATTAGCAATTTATTAGCTTTTGCCCTTAAACTACAAGCTTGCCAAAACGGTTACGCCACCTTGTACAACCTGGTCCAATTGCACATTTACTTTGGTGCCCACAGGCAAAATAACATCTACCCTGCTGCCAAATTTAATAAATCCTAATTCTTCTCCTTGACGCACTTCCTGACCTATAGACAAGTAGTTGACAATCCTTTTTGCCAATGCACCGGCTATTTGCTTCACCAATATTTCGCCATATGTGTTTTTAAGCACCACAGAATGTCTTTCATTCTCCGTAGAAGATTTTGGGTGCCAGGCCACTAAATATTTCCCTTTGTGGTATTTGTTGTAAATAACCTCTCCGCTTATCGGGTTTCTATTGACATGCACATTGGCCGGGCTCATAAAAATGCTGACCTGTAGCCTTTTGTCTTTAAAATATTCCTCGTCCACTATTTCTTCTATCACTACCACTTTGCCATCTGCCGGGCAAATTACTTGTCGTTCGCCAATTGTAAGGGTACGATACGGAATGCGGAAAAAGGAAACCAGAAAAAGGAATAAAAAGGCAGAAGCAATAAAAATAATAACTGCCAAAGCAGGGTAAGAATCGGATAAAACAAATGACCCGATATTAATCAACAAAAAAATCAATGCGGCTATGCCGATGCTTGTATAACCCTCTTTGTGTATTTTCATCTGAATGATTTAGGCTGCAAATATAATAGGCTTAACAGATAAGGTGTGCTATAAGTTAAAAACGAAAATATACAGCCACACAAAAGGCGTAGCCAACAGCAAACTATCAAACCGGTCCATAAAACCACCATGCCCCGGCATCAGCTGACCGCTGTCTTTTACATTCGCCATTCGTTTTATTTTGCTTTCCAACAAATCGCCAACGGTTCCAAATACGGCTGCAATACCGGAGATCACTATCAAATCCACAGTTTCTACATCCGGAAAAACCAGCTTGCCCACCATGGAGATAAAGGCAACACACAAAACAGCGCCGCCGGCCGTTCCTTCCCAGGTTTTTTTAGGCGAAATTTTGGAGAAAGGTGTTTTACCAATAAAAGAACCCACTATATACGCCATAGTATCATTTACCCAAATAGAAGCAATGAGTATGACGGGTATCTTCCAGCCATTGTCTAAAAAACCATAGCCATCAAGCCCCCGGCTGCGAATGCTGATCATAAGCCCCCAACTTATAGATATATACAACAGACCAATAAGCGAAAAGATGAGTGTATTCAGCGAAAATTTTTTATTAAGTAAAATAATGGTAAGTGGCAAAATAACCCCGGAAATGAGCAGCATCAACTTTCCAAACTCATGCAGTTGAGTATGCGCAAGGTTATAGACCGGCCCGGTCATAAACAGCATGAAAGACCAACCGGCTATTATGATCCCATACCTGTGCGACGGCGTTATGTGCTTGTATTCTTCATCTATTAACCCCATGAGTTTCTGGTATTCTACCCAGCAGCCAAAATGAATAATAGAAAAAAGGATGAAAAAAGTCCAGTGATTCCAAAGCAGCCCGATAAGCATAATGGCAGCAAAAACTACAGCTGTAGTGGCCCGTGTTTTAAAAGTTTGCAGGTTAAATGGCATAGTTAGTAGGATTGATAAAAAATGGGCTTTAATTTAATAAGGCTTTATCTACCAGTTGCTTCGCTAATAGGTTCAGTACTTTGGGCACATACAGTTCTATTTCACCAAAATTTACGTAACTGCTGTCTTGCCGGTTCATGAGCATAACGGGTACATTGTTTTCCTCCAGCATTCCTTTTACGATGCTGGCTTCGGGCATGCTTTTGCTGGTATAAATTAAAAACCAATCGGACATCAGGTAGTTAAATTTTGATCTTCAATTGTTGATTCTTCGTTTGCAGCAATACTTTTATTTCTGATAAAATAAATGATAAAGACCACCGCTGCCAAACTCAAAAAGGCACTGTAAAACGGAATATCCAAATTGTCATCTGCCAGTTTTTTCATGAAACTATTACTATTGGAATAATAAACTGCCAATACAGCAAACCCATTGTTTAGAAAATGTATGACAATGGTGTACCAAAGGTTTCGGGTGATGTAATAAACGGTACCCAACAGCAGCCCCAATGTAAAAATGGGAATTACTTTAAATACCGTAAGGTGCAACAAAGCAAATACAGTAGAAGAAACCAAAATGGCCAGCCACGGTTTATCACTTATTCTTAAAAGAACCGTTTGAAGCGCCCCTCTAAAAAACAATTCTTCGCCTATAGCCGGTAGCAAAGCCATAATAAACAGGTTAATAAACAGATCGCCGGGTGTATTCATTTGCAAAAAAGACTTCAAAATCCGGTTGTAAATTGCTTCTTTCTCTTGGAGTAACTTTTGCATGGAGCCAAAATTGATACTTTCGTTTACCTGACCCAGCCACCCAACAAATGGCTGAACTGCAAACAACAAAGCCACTACTGATAAAAGGACCAATGGTGAAATATTTTTTTTGAACCCTATGTAATTCAAGGGTTGCTGAGAAGAGTAATATCCAAAAAGCAGGGAAGGAATAATAAATAATATAGTAGAAGCGGTCAGTTGTGCTAACTTACTTTTCTCGATAATAGCAGGCGTAATAGCTATGTCAGGATTGAGCATTACAGCATTTATATCGTTGAAAAAGAAGGTAGTAACTGCATAATCCAAAATAAAAAAACCACTTGCCAGCATTAGAAATGCCAAGAATTGCAAAGCAGCAGGTTGATATTTTAAGTAAGTGTTCATAGATAAGCAACAAATATGAGTGTAAATTGCGTCCGTAAAGTAAAGGCGCAAGATACATGAAGCATCGAATAAAGAAGGTGTAAATGGTTGAACGGCTTTTTTATTATTAGCATTTAAATTATTACATGATCAATATCGGCAATATTCAATTACCTAATTTTCCTTTGTTGCTTGCTCCAATGGAAGATGTAAGCGATCCTCCTTTTCGTGCAGTTTGCAAAGAAAATGGGGCAGATCTTATGTACACAGAGTTTATCAGCAGCGAAGGCCTCATTCGCGACGCCATCAAAAGCAGAAAGAAACTAGACATTTATGATTATGAAAAGCCAATTGGCATTCAGATTTTTGGTGGAGACGAAGATAGTCTGGCGATGGCTGCTAAGATTGTGGACGTTACCAATCCGGATTTACTGGACATTAACTTTGGCTGCCCTGTAAAAAAAGTAGCCTGCAAAGGTGCCGGCGCCGGTGTATTAAAAGATATTGACCTGATGATTCGGTTGACTGATGCGGTTGTAAAAGCTACCTCATTGCCGGTAACGGTAAAAACAAGATTGGGTTGGGATGAAAACACCAAAAACATAGAGGAAGTAGCTGAGCGGCTGCAAGATGTAGGTATCAAAGCATTAGCCATTCATGGTCGTACGCGTAGCCAAATGTACAAGGGCGAAGCAGACTGGACCCTGATTGCCAAAGTAAAAAACAACTCCAGAATTACCATTCCTATTTTCGGCAACGGAGATATAGATAGTCCTCAAAAAGCAGTAGAATATAAAAACAGATATGGCATAGACGGTATCATGATTGGTCGTGCTGCTATTGGCTATCCATGGATTTTTAGAGAAATTCATCATTATATGGCTACGGGTGAAATATTGGATCCTCCTACGGTGGAAGAAAGGGTTGCAGTCAGTAAAAATCATTTACGCAAATCAGTAGCGTGGAAAGGGTTGGTTGTTGGCATTAATGAAATGCGCCGCCATTATTCTAATTACTTAAAAGGATTGCCCGGCATTAAAGATTACAGAAACAGATTGGTGACCCTGAAGGAATTGGAAGAAGTGGAAGCCGTATTGGATGAAGTGCAGCAGCAATATGCCGGTTTCCAAGTAGAAAGGTTGCCTATTGTGTTAGAAAATTATCATGAGCATTGTGCCATGTAACACTCGCAACAAAGGTATCCGATTTTAAAAAATCAGCGACATTACTATAATAGCCTAAAAGCCAGCATTTCCTGGTTGTCCTGAGTAGGTATGTTCAAGCGATGACCGAACTTTTTAAGTTGACCAACCTCGCTGCATTGCAAACCATGATGGTTGGCTACTTCACTGTAGAATGCCACTGGCCGATGCACCAGTGGAAACCCTTTCCAATACCCGTCAGGATTGTTATGTGTATTTACATTTGCAAAAAAGGTGCCTCCAGCAGCCAGGTGCCGGGCAATAAACGCCATACATTTATGCAACTCTTCATTAGACATGTGAATGAGAACAGAGAATGACCAGGCAATATCAAACTTTTTGGCCAAATTTATTTTGTCAAGATCGCTGATTGTCATCAGATCTGGATTTTTGTACTCTAGCTCTACTTCCTTTAATTCCTTTTTGCCTTCATCAATCACTTCTACTCTTGAGTCTATGCCCGTGTATTTGCCGGCGTCTAAATAATCTATAATTGGAATTCCTCCTCGTAACGTACCACACCCTATATCAATAAATTCCTGATCTTTTTTTAATCCCTGCTGCAATAAAAAACTAATTTGAAAGTCACGTTTAAACTTCCAGTTTTTTGCGTTTCCTACCAACTTGTGCCTGTTCTCTCCAATGTCATAAAATGGAAATAACAGCTTTTCCTTTGTTTCGCGCCAAAGTGCTAAATATTTGTTGGCCATTAAATCCTTCTGATTTTAAATTAAAATCCAATACCTACATTTAGTACAATTGAACTGATATTTCCTGGCGCATCTGCGGCAAAATGAGTTCCCCTCAATGTGGTTTTAAAACCATAGCGAGCATATCTCAATGTGATAATTGGTGAAATTTTTCCGGAAATTTTTGCTCCAATACCGCTGCTGATGTAAAAGCCTCCGGTTTGCTTTATAGAACTGATTGTATTTGCAACCGTATCTTCATAATCATCATTGAAATTGTAAAAACCGTACCCGGGCTGTACCATTATAAATGTTTCAATGGAGTTGGTTGGCAAAAAGAACCTTACATCTAGATAAGCGGGGATATAGTTGGTCTTTACATTTTTAAACTTCAGCATTTCAAATCCAAGACCTATACCAAGTAGTTTTCCCGGTTTAGCCCCAAAGTTAAATGCACCTCCCAATGAATTGTTGCCGGATGTAAACCCTGCCTGAAAGGTAATGCTACCATAACCATTCTTTTTTCCACGATGACGGGTAGAGTCATATGGCAATCTTTGAGAAAAAGAAGCAGAGGCCAAAAGGACAAATAATAAGGTGATAATAGGTTTCATAGATGCGATTGATTTTACAATTATAAGTCTAAAAAGAATTAAGTAAATAGTATTTAACTAAAAACGTTTATATTGATTACTATCTTATTACAAATTGAATGTACGATAAAAATTAATAGTATCTCTTCTTTTCTGGTGGATAAAATATTTTTGCCTTTAAAAAGAAGAATCATGGTGAAAAAAAGCTCAAAAATAGTTTGGTGAAGTCATAGTAATCCAGCCCCTAACTGCTGCTCCATTGAAAATATGAAGTTGAAGTTAACAACAAAAAGCAAAACGGCGTTTTTTGAAGCCCTAGCCAAAGTACATCCATGCAAACAACCGATGTTTCAAAGTTCAACCCCACTTTTTAGCTATATAAATGTTACCTGCTGTGCTTAGTGTTGGCATAATGTCTTAAATATGTTGTTCTATTGTTGATTTTAATGTATGTATGTCAAAGGGTTTTTCTATGTAACCTTCTGCATTTAATTTTTTACATATTTCTTTTATATCGGCATTAGCAGAAAAGAGAAGAACAGGAATATGAGTAGTAACAGGATTTTCTTTTATTATAGATATAGCTTGTTCACCACCAATTTCTGGTATCCACAAGTCAATCAAAATAAGATCGGGTTTGAGCATTTCTATATCAGCAATCACATTTTCACATCTTGACAATGCTGCTACCTTGTATTCACTTTTTAATAATATTGTTTTACACAAGAGTAAAATCTCCGGGTCATCTTCGTAAATCAAAATACATTTACCCTTATTATTTTCGGACATAGCTTATTTTTTATTGTTTCAAGTTACTGTTTACCGGTATGGTAAAATAAAAAGTACTTCCTTTTCCCGGTTCACTTTCAGCCCACAATTTACCATGGTGGCGTTGAATAATTTCATAAGAAATAAATAGGCCAATACCCAAACCTTGAAAATGTACTGCATGCTCTTCCACCCGATGATATTTTTCAAATATTTTGTCAAGGCTTTGTTGGGCAATACCTATACCAGCATCTTTTACAGATAGTGTTATGTTGTCCTTTTCCTGTGTCAGATTAATAAAAACCTTTTCTGCACCGGGTGAATATTTTATGGCATTGGTTAATAAATTAATAACAACCTGTTGCAGCCTTTCTTTATCTCCTGTTACTTCATCGCAAACTTTGCCGGTTTTTATTATGGTATGTGTTTGTGAAGTAAGTTGCATATTTTCCACCGTACTTTCAATCATCTCATTAAAATTGAAAGAGGTAAATGTATAGTTTAATTTGCCAAGCCGTATCTTACTTACATCCAGCAATTCGCTTATTAATTCATTCAGCCTGTTAGCAGACTGGCTTGCCTTTTTTGCATACAGTTTTGCATCTTCATTTTTTTCATCCAATAAGAGTTCCAGCATCTGTAAATATGCTTTAGCCGTTGTAAGCGGTGTTTTCATTTCATGACTGGCAATGCTGATGAACTCGTCCTTTTTTTCTTCTTTTATTTTTTGCTCCTGAATATCAGTGAAAGCCCCTACCCATTTTACAATTTTATTTTCGTTATCCAACACAGGTTCTCCAATTACGGTATGCCACCGGTATTCACCCGCCTTGTTTTTAAGGCGAACATCTGCTTTATAAACGGTTCCGGTAGTTAAGCTGTGTATCCATGCTGCAGTGATGCCATCATAATCATCAGGATGCACCATTTCCCTCCATTCTTTTTCTCCACCAGTATCAATACCTGTGTATTCTTTCCATCGGGAAGATGCAAATTCTTGATTGCCCTGTGCATCTGTCATCCATACTAATTGAGGTAAAGTTTGCGCCAGAGAGCGGAATCTTTTTTCGCTTTCTTTGATGACTCGTTCTGATTTTCGTTGTTCGGTAATATCCCTGAACCTCCAGCTCCATGCATAGTAACTTCCATCCTGTGCAGTCACCGGATAGCCATGCCTTTCTATTATTTTGCCATCTTTAAATTCAAGTTCATCTATACTTATTTCATCGGGATGTTCATACAGCCATTTTACCTTTTCAATAAACTGCTCAGGATGTACCATTTGTGTTAATGCAAATGTCAGTGCTGCTTCATCATCCTTATCATCTACAATCTGCTGCGGCATATTCCATATTTCTACAAACCGGTGGTTGTAAGTAAGTATCTTGCCTTTTGCATCCACTATTAAAATACCGTCAATGCTGGCTTCGTTGTGTGCTTCCAGTAAGGCTTTTCGGTATTCAAGCTGTGATAATATTATTTTTTGTTCATGGATGTTCACGCCTGTTCCTATAAACCCGGTAAATTCACCTGCTTCCATCCTGGGAACGCCTTTAATATAAAACCATTCATACTGTTGGTTCATTGCATTTTGCACACGGAATTCAAGCGAAAAAGTTTGTTGACCGGATACTGCTTGGCCAAATGATTTGTACACCAACGCAATATCTTCCGGATGAACTTTTTGTTCCCACATGCGCCCTATAAATTCGGTGTAATGTGCAATACCAATAAATCGCAACACTTCCGGATTGGCATATAAAACATTTATTTCTTTATCTGTTTGCCAAACCCAAATAGGTGCCTGGTCTGCCAATACCCTGAATTGATCTTCTTCTTTTTTTTGCTCATCAATATCTGTATTGGTTCCTATCCATCGTATTATTTTCCCCTCTTCATTTACCAGCGGGAAACCACGGGTGAGGAACCACCTGTATTCTCCATCATGCCTGCGAAGTGGAAGCGTAAGCTCAAATGTTTCGTTGGTATGCCATATTTTTTTGTTACCTGCCAGTCGCTCTACATGGTCAGGGTGATGAACTTTTTGCCAGCCCCAACCCTGCGATTCTTCCATTGTAAGGCCTGTATATTCCAGCCATCTTTTGTTATACCAATATCTCTTCCCATCTCCATCAGCCATCCAGGCCAGGTTTTCCATATTATCTGCCAGGGTACTAAACTGCTCTTCGCTTTCTTTTATCTTTTCAACAGCCAGTCTGCTTTCTGTAATGTCGGTGAATAAAATGGTAAACATTTCCTTCCCGGCTGGAGAAGCTTTGATGTCAAACCACCGGTTAGTGAATTCAAAAAATTTCTCAAACCTTACCGGGTATTGATTATCTACTACGGAAGCATAGGTTTCAATCCACCATTTATCAATGGTAGGAAAAGCCTGGAGTACTGTTTTACCAAGCACCAATTCTATATTTATTCCTGTTTGCTTTTCATAAGTGGAATTTACCTCATGTACATAGTAGTCAATTCCCTTCCCTTCATTATTGCGAATTAATTCGCCAAGAAGAAACCCCTGATCAATTGAATTAAACAAGGTCCGGTATTTTTCTTCTGATTTGATAAGGGTTTTTTCTGCTTTCGTTCTCTCAATCGCTGCCCAGGTGCGTTCGGCTATGGCTATGGTCAGCTGTACTTCTGCATCTGTCCAATTTCTTGCCTCACTTTGCACAAGGGATAACATGGCTACCGCCTTGCCGTTTTTAATAACGGGTACATTGATAAATGCAATGTTTTGCGAATGCATACAAAGCTGCTTTAACTCTGCATCTAATATTAGGGTGGTTTGCACATTATCTACCACAAAAGGATGGCCATTATCTAATATGGCTTTAAACAACGGATAGCTGCTTATGGGATACAAACCAACCACTGAAGGTAAAGTGCCACGGACAGCGTCACGGTGGATAATGATGTTATCTCCCTCAATGATACAAAAGTGACACCAGTCAACTTCTAAAAAATCCAGGGCTATTTTTGTAACTGCTTCTTCTATGCCATTAGGGTTGCTTTGTTGCCGGAGGGTATCGCTGAGTTTGAGCAGGAACTCCTTTTGCTTTTCGCTGTCTTCTATTTTTTTTCTGGCCAACACATTTTCAGTAACCTCTTGTAATACCCCATTAAAACGGTAGGCAATTCTTTCATCATTAAACCATACCCTGCCTTTGCCCTGTACAACGATTTCTTTATTCGTTAAAGGGTTTATAATACTATATTCTTCCTCATAAATGCCACCCGATGAATAATCCAGCACTTTTTTAATGGCCATAATAATCCTGTCTCTGTCTTTTTCGGCAATGGCATCTGTGGCATGGTGTAGTTCTATTTCCTCAGATCCAGATAATCCGAACCATGTTTTTAATCGGTTATTGGCTGTAAACTTATTGGTGGCAGGATTATAATCCCAAGCACCTAGTTCGGCAGCATCCATGGCAAATTTTAACTGGGTAGAATTTTCTAACAATGCTACCTGTGCCTTTTTTTTATCAGTAGTTTCTATAACCGTTACCAAAACGCCGCCTACTTCTCCGTCATTTTTTCTGATAGGACTATATGCAAAATCGAAATAACATTCTTCTACAAAACCGTTTCTGTTTAAGGGTAACATCAAATCAGAAAAACCAACAGCTTTCCCTTCCATTACGTCATCAAACATTGATCCTATAATGTTGTCCCATATTTCTGAAAATGTTTCACGGGTGCTGATACCCAACGCCTGTGGATGTTTGGAGGCTCCAAGTATAGGGCGATACCCGTCATTGTAAAGCTGTATATATTCGTTGCCCCAGGCAATATACATACCAAAGGGGTTATCCAGCATTACGGCAACCATGGTGCGAAGGCTTTGAGGCCATTCTGCGGGGTCTCCTAAAGATGTTTTACTCCAATCTTTAGCCCTAATTAATTCACCCATTTCTCCTCCACCTTTAAGAAAATAATGGTCAGCATTTTGATTGCTCATATAAAATTAGTTAAGGTTGAAGTATAATTTTATCTTTTGCTGTATGTAATCCTTAGTAAATTAACCTATTTTAAAAGTACTACAACTTCAAAATATAAGTGTACAAAAATATGATAGGAAAATAAACAAATTTTAATAATATGCGTTTTTTTACTTACTGAATTGTTTGGATATGTCTAATAGGGTTGCAGGCAACACCTGAATGATGGCTGATTTTTAAATAAAAAATTAGATCAATCTTTTTACTATGATTGTTTTTATAATATCTTGAATATAAAGACTAACTTTTAAAGTGACAATAGCTTAATCAAAAAAAATCCAGTTTAGTATGCAAATGATTGAATATAAGTAAGATACAAAGTCCGATATTATACTATCCAGTGCCTTGTATTCTCTCATTTAATTATTACTTTGTGAAATTTCTGTTCACGATTCCGATTTATTTCGATCTCATATGAAATCAAACACTTTTACGGAAGGAAATTCTCCAGTATGTTTAATCGATACATTGCAACTTTTTCGATGAAAGTATTTGTGCTGATTAAAAAATTTCCTAAAAAGTCAGCGTTACGGGGCATAGATTAACGCTGTAGGTTACTATCCAAACATAAAAGAAAAAGGTTTCTCTGATTGGAAGAGTCCTTCTTGTTACTTAAATATCTGTAATAGAATGAATTTAGGAGTGTTTTTTTATTAATTAAGACTACAAGAAAAATTCTTCAAATAAGGCATTATGCATTAACCTTCTTGCAAAAAGAAAATCGAGGGTTTCTCGTTCAGATAACCCTGACAAAAATAACACTCATTGCTTATGACCCTGTCTAGGGAAAAGGCACACCAGCGACATTGATTTACCTCGACTTAAACTAAGAAAATAAGGGCAATCAAATCACTGTTTTAGAATAGTCCGAAAAGGTTAGCAAGAAATTGGAACAGCGTTATCCTCAACATAAAATTTACATGGCAGTCATTTTCATTTTATGTATAAAGAGCTACTAAAAAAGTTAAGGATAGGACAGATAACATTCAACTTAAAAATTTATTCATCCACTATTGTGTCATTAAAAGAACCAAGGTAACTTTTTTCGCATCTTGTTGGTTTTAAAAAAATGACAGAGGGTTGGTAATAGATTTGCATAACGGTAGAAAAGTTGGCTTAAAGATGCTTTATAGGCGGGTATTTAAAAACTTAATCACTTCTAAGCACATGAAATATGCAAAAGGTAAATAGTTTATTTATATATTATTAAAAAAAATTAAAAATGTAAACGTTTTCTTAAAAGAACGTCTTATTTTGAAAAATAAGTTATTATATTCACAATCACACGTACTTATGAATAGATAACCGGAAAGAAGTACATTTAATTAAAAAATCATTGCTGCAGCGATCAACCATACAACTCCTTCGGTTTCATTTTTCTGTTTTTTTAATGCCTGTTTACTGGTTTGCGCTGAGCGTTACAGAACAAATCAATATCCCAAGGGCTATTTTGGTATTTTTGATTCTTCATGGGTTGGTATATCCCTCTAGCAATGGGTACAACAGCTACATGGACCGCGACGAAGGCAGTATTGGCGGAGTTGCCAAACCCATGCAGCCTACCCGACAGCTTTTTCTCGCTTCTTTTACTATGGACATTGTAGCTATCATTTTATCTTTTTGGGTGTCAACTATTTTTGCAGGTTGCGTGTTTCTTTATATCATTTGTTCCCGACTATATAGTTTTAGGGGTATTCGCCTCAAGCAATTTCCGATTCTTGGTTATCTAATAGTAATGCTTGTTCAAGGGGCGCTCACTTTTTTTATGGTATATCATGGATCAGACTTAAATCTTGCTACAGATGTACCATGGCTACCTATACTGAGCGCATCGTTTTTGATAGGAGGCTTTTACCCCATTACCCAAATATACCAGCACCAGGCAGACAGAGAAGATGGGGTAACCACCATAAGCATGCTACTCGGAAAAAAAGGAACATTTCTCTTTTGTGCCGGGATGTACGGAATAGCTATGTTGCTGCTGTGGTTTTTCTACCTTGGCAATGAACAAACCGATTCGTTTCTTATTTTATTGGTGCTTTTCTTTCCGGTAGTATTGTACTTTTCGCAATGGTTTTTTTTAGTATTGAGAGACGAAAGCAATGCTGACTTTGAACATACAATGACCATGAACTGGCTTGCAAGTATTTGCACCAACATTGCTTTTATAACAATCATATTATTAAATAAATTTGGCTAAGATCATCTCCATAGGAACAGCAGTTCCGGCATATTGTCACCAGCAATCAGCTATCCTTCAGTTTATGCAAAAGGCGTATAAGTTGGGCAAAGACGATAGCAGAAAGCTCGCTTACTTATATAACCATAGCGATATAGACAAGCGGTATTCTATTGTGAAAGATTTTTCAGTAGCGGAAGAAGAAGAATGGAATTTTATCCCTGCAAATGCTACTTCGAAATCGCTTAATGACAGGTTGGATTTGTATGATGAATTTGCACTACCGCTTTCCTTAGCAGCCATTCATGATTGCCTGAATGATCAATTGCCGATTAATCAAATTACACACCTGATAACAGTAAGTTGTACCGGAATGACTGCGCCTGGACTAGACCTTCAAATAACCGAAGCCCTAAACCTCCCTGCTAATGTGTTTAGAACATCGGTAAACTTTATGGGTTGTTATGCAGCTATTCATGCCCTCAAACTGGCTAAATTAATTTGCGATGGTGAAACAAATGCCAATGTAGTTATTGTTTGTACAGAAATATGTACCATTCATTTTCAACAGGAGTTTACACTCGACAATGCTGCATCGGGTCTTTTGTTTGGCGACGGAAGCGCTGCAGTGCTTGTATCCAATCTGCCAACAAACGAATCAACATTAAAACTAAAAAGTTTTTACTCAGAAGTATCCCACAAAGGCAAAAATGATATGTCGTGGAAACTGAGCGATCATGGATTTTTAATGAAGTTGAGTGCATACATTCCGGAACTTATTCAACTCGACATTAAAGCTTTTGTTGGCAGGGCTTTAGCGCATGGTGAAGTACAACAAAATGAAATTACCGATTGGTGTATCCATCCCGGAGGTAAAAAAATACTGGAGGTAATAAAATCACAGCTACAACTTGATGCAAGCGATATTGCTACATCAAAAGAAGTATTGTGGAACAATGGAAATATGTCCTCGCCTACTATTTTATTTGTGCTTAAAGAAATGATGAAAAACAGTACTGCCCAAACTGCCAATATATTTGGAGTAGCATTTGGACCGGGCTTGACCATGGAGTCTTTCATAGCTATCAAAGCATGAAGCTTACAGTAAGATCATACCAAAAAGAACTACTGGATGCGGATAACATTCCAATGGAGGCTATCCGGCAAAACATGGTAGAACTCGATACCATCAACACCTTACTCGGCGGCCACCGTATTTCAATATCGGGCTTTAAAAAATTACTCGGCAATAAAAAAAGGATAAGTGTTTGCGAAATTGGTTGTGGTGGCGGAGACAATCTTATTGCACTACAAAAATGGTGCAACAAGAATAACATACATCTTTCGACCATTGGAATAGATATTAAAAAGGAAGTTATTGAATTTGCGTCTGCAAGAAATGAATTAGTAAACACTACTTTCATCATTAGCGATTACAGTATTGTCCATTTTGACCAACAGCCGGATATTATTTTCTCAAGCCTCTTTTGCCATCATTTTACCAATGAAGCATTAATAAAACAATTTACATGGATGAAAGCCAATTGCAACATTGGATTTTTTATCAACGATCTTCATCGGCATTCGCTGGCTTATTATTCCATAAAAATCCTGACCGGTATTTTTTCTAAATCGTACCTTGTCAAGCACGATGCACCACTAAGTGTTGCAAGAGGATTTGTGAAGAATGAGTTGAAAAAACTTCTACTTATTGCGGGCATGCAATCTGCATCGGTAGAATGGAAATGGGCATTCAGATACCTAATCGTTTATCAACATGGATAATCAATTGTACGATGTGGCTATTATAGGTGGTGGATTGGCCGGCTTATCATTGGCCATTCAATCTGCTGACAAGAACTACCGCACCATTTTATTTGAAAAAGAATCCTATCCATTTCATAAAGTTTGCGGAGAATACATCAGCATGGAAAGCTGGCCGTTCCTGCAATCGCTTGGGTTACAATTGGACTCGTTTAACCTGCCCGTCATCAACGATCTGCTGCTTACAGATGTACAGGGAAAGGCATACAATTTCTCACTTCCTTTAGGTGGATTTGGTATTAGCCGATATGTGCTTGACCATCATTTGTACACAATAGCATTGGCAAAAGGAGTAACCATTTGTACCAACACAAAAGTGACGGATGTACTCTTTGACCAAGATGTCTTTACAATTGTAGCAGGCGATAAATCATACAATAGCAAAATAGCCGCAGGTTGTTTCGGTAAGCGCAGCAACCTGGATGTAAAATGGAAACGTCCTTTTACAACACAAAAGCCATCGTCACTAAGCCACTATATAGGAGTGAAGTACCATATCAGGCACCAACACCCAAAGCAGCAGATAGCCTTACATAACTTCAGCAACGGATACTGTGGAATGTCTAAAATAGAAGATGACAAAAGCTGTTTGTGCTACCTGACAACGGCAGAGAATCTAAGACGAAGTGGAAATTCTATCAGGCAGATGGAGCAACATATTTTATATAAAAACCCGAAGCTTAAAGAAATTTTTACTGGGTCAGAAATGTTATATGAAGAGCCTTTGGTGATTTCGCAAGTCAACTTCAGTAAAAAGGCGCAAATAGAAAATCATGTGTTAATGCTAGGCGATACTGCCGGATTAATCAGCCCCTTGTGTGGCAATGGCATGAGCATGGCGTTGCATGCTTCATCCATTGCTTTTAAGCAAATAGATCAATATTTAAAAAAACAGCTCACTAGAAATATGCTTGAACAACATTATGTTCAGCTTTGGAAACAACATTTTTCCAAAAGACTTTGGGTAGGCCGGCAGGTGCAGCGTTTATTTGGCAGCAATTATTCTACTGCCACTTTTTTACATATCATGAAACAATTTCCATCCCTTGCTTCAACTATCATCCGATCCACACACGGGCAACCGTTTTAAGATTTATCATGTGCATAGTGAGTGATGACCGATAACTAGTGAATGTCAAAAAAAACAGCCGTCAGCAAACAATCCCTCTTAGTTCGTCCATCATTCATTATACATCCTACATCCTACATAAAAAATTCACCTTCCCCTGACTTTCTCATCTTTCTTAAGTGTAATTTGCAGAAGCGAATACAATGATTTCCTATGACACATAAAATTTTAGTTGCCGAAGACGAGCCGTTGATGCTAATGACGATTGAAGCAAAATTGAGAAAAGATGGCTTTGAAGTTATGGGTGTGACGGATGGTCAAGAAGCCATCAACGCAATGGATACCTTTCGGCCCAACCTTATCATTACTGATATTTTAATGCCCTATACCTCTGGCCTGGAAGTAATTAGCGTAGCAAGGTCCAAAAATATAAAACTGCCCATCATCGTATTATCCGGCATAGGCGAAGAGGAAACCGTAATGGAAGCTTTCAATTTGGGTGCCGACGATTTTATTACCAAGCCCTTCATTCCTTCAGAATTAACAGTGAGAGTTAAGCGGTTGCTCAAAAATTAAACCGAGTGCTTAGATTTCATTGGGAACGTAGTTTTACGATGCTTTTTAAAATTAACCGTATTTTCTGCAATAAATCGGGGAAGGAAGGAGTTTAATATTATGAAACGTAATATTCCTATAATCCCAAAAATCCATTTTTCATGAAAATCCTAATTGTACAGGAGCAGCCCGGACAGTTGTCTGCGCTCAAGCTCACACTACAGGAAAAAGGCTATGGCCTTGTAGTCTGCAACGGCTCTCTGCATGCGCAAACGGTTATTGATGCAGTCCATCCCGATATGGTGATTGCAGACATTACCAAAGAAAAAAGCCTCCGCTATGTAGAAGAAGCAAAAAACTGCAGCCTACCGGTAATGGTCTTAGATGCGCATGGCAATGAAGCTATTTTACTGCGGGCATTTGAAAAAAGCACTACTGATTATTTCGGTGCGCAGGTTTCTTTGCCGGAGTTGGCAAAGCGTGTAAACCTTCTATCAAAAAGAAGGATGAGACAAGCTGCCTGACTGGAAAATACTTTGGTTGAGCAATGATTGCAGAGCTGCCGAAGGGCGGCTCCTGTTGTTCATATTCAATGAAGTCCAACCGCTCTTTATTAAAATTAAAATTTGAGTTTGATACCGCCATTTATTACAAAACCTTCCACATGATTCCAAATGTCGTCAAACGTTGGATTGCTATGGGATAGATTTACAACTGTTTTATAATTGCTTTGTCGTTGGTCTGTAAAATTTTCGAAATTTATGAATACAGAAACCTGATTGAAAGTTTTTTGTGCCATAAATCCAAACTCCCAAAATGACGGCGTTTTACTGCCATTGAATAAATATTGCCGATCAGTAAAATAGCCTTCGAGGCCAATTTTAAAATTGTCCTCTTTTTCGTACATCATGGTAAGGTTCAATTTATTTTTTGGCAGTAAGGGCAAATATTGATTGCCTGCCAAGTGAGTAGCTTTTGCATTGGTAAAAGTATAACCTATAAAAAGTTTCAGGTCTTCTTTGTAAATGAATTTTAAGTTTGTTTCAAAGCCATTGGTGGTAGTAGGTTTTGAAGCGTTAGAGAAAAAATATTTTCCCAAATTATCTTGCTGCAAAACCAAAGGATTATTGATGCTGCTGTAAAAAAACAGTTGATTTATACTGAACGATAGTTCTTCAAATAAAGTAGTGCGATAATTGATGTCTGCTGTACCACCTATACTTTTTTCTGCTGTTACATTACTCAAAGCTGAAATGTTTTGATACTGCATTCTTTCTGTTTGCTCTGTAAAAATGGTTGGGATTTTATACCCAAAACCACCCCCAATTCTGGACGTAATTTTATCCGATATTTTAAATAAAGTAGAAATCCTTGGCAAAACAAAAGTTTGGTTTTGGTCATAGTTATTGTTTTTGTAACGAACATGGTCTATCCTCAATCCGCTCTCTATTTTTACTTTGTCAGAAATGTCCCATGTATCCTGAACATAAACACCACCCGAAATGGATTGAGCATCCAAAGACCAGGTACTATCTTGTTTAAACTGATCAAATACAAAGTTTAATCCTGTGATCAACGTATGCTTTTTCTTTAAAATAACAAATGATACGTCTGTAAAACTGTTGGTATTAACTCCATTAAAAATATAGTTTGGAATACTTATTCCCCGATCAAAAATTGTGAAACTTTGCTTCAGCTTTATGCTATTGCCATTTACAAATTTTTTATCCATTTCCAATGTAGTTGTGTTTCTAATTGTCGTATTTTTTTCGAAATAAGTATGGTATAAATCTGCTTTCCCTTTTATCACTTGCATGTCTCCACCAGTATTGGTTCCTTTGGTAAAGCTGTTGGATAATTGCAGCGTAATCGATTCATGAGGATAATAAAACAACCGCGGATGAATAGTGAAATTGTTGCTTTGGGGAAGCTCTGAAAAATCATCATCGTCTACATCATAAGATTTTTGAAGATTAACCAATCCTAAAAATGAGTAACCAAATTTTCCTTTTTTCTGGGAGATGTAACCGCCAAGATTTGTTTGTCCTATATTGGATTGGTTCAGCATAATATCGCCTTCGAATTGCGCTTTAGGGGTTTTGCTGATAAAGTTTACCACACCTGCTATAGCCCCTCCACCATATAGTGTGGAGGCCGGTCCTTTTATTACTTCCACTTGTTTTAGGTCTAAAGGCGGGATTTCTAAAATGCTCAACCCACTGGCAAAATTTCCATAGTTAGGAAAGCCATCTTTTAATAGTTGTGTATAGCGTCCATCTAATCCTTGTACACGTATGCTTGCATTGCCACTTGTAGCCGAAGTTTGCTGTACTTGCAAGCCTGTACTTTCGTGAAGCAGCATGGAAACGTTGGCAGGCCGCATGTTGTTCTTTTCATCCAGTTCTTCTCCGTCAATAGTTTCTACCCTAGTTGGTGTGTTTTTGATTGTGCGGCTTGTCCTTGTACTTTGAACAATTACCTCTTCTAGTTCTTCTTCTTCAATCTCCATCAAAAACAATACAGTGTCTGCGTTTATTAAAGGGAAAGTAAAACGCTGCGTCATCGTTTTATAGCCGGCAGTACTTAGCGTAATTACTTGTATGCCATCAGGAATATTTTTAAATGCTACAAATCCATTACCATCGGTAGATTGATTGATGTTGTTTAATTGAATATTTACGCCCAATAATGGCACTTTCGTATTGTGGTCTTTAGCTAGTAATTTGATGGTGTTTTGTGCATTGGCAGCATACATAAATATTGTAGCCATCAGCAACAAAAATATTTTTTGCATTTGTTGTATTTGTTCGGTTAAATAAATGAGGTTTCAATGAAAACGAAAAAAAATTCGTTAACCACATCTCGGTGGTTGCCAAATGTTGCCAACGCAATTGGAAGAAAGCGAAAGGTTAGCGTAAAAGAAAGGTTGCTTACTATTTTCTAAAGGTTTGCAAATATTGATATGCTGAATGTTTGGACTAAAAACATGTCCACAACAAGCACAACTACAAAATGGATGACAGCCGCTGTTTTGGTGTTGTTGGTCTTTTTGGTTAGATGATGCAGTTCCAATTGCCTTTTCTACTTTGTCTATACATTGATCTGTGACCGTGCAGGGAAAGCAGGTCAACATTAAAAGGTAGATAGTAAATATGAAATTCAGGAGTCTCACATGGCAAATGTAATGTCTTTCTCAGTTTTTTAGTTGCATTAAGATTCGCAACCTGCTTTAAAAGAGGCTTCGCTGAGCGCTAATCGCTGAATTGTTTGCAGGTAAATTTGCTTTCAATTCGAAAAAATAGGTATCCCAGAATGGCGAAATTGCAAAATGAAATTATTGGTCAATGATTCTCCTACTTATCGTAAATACTAAAGTTATTTTTTTTATTTGCTAAATCCTTTTTCAATCTATTTACATTAGTAACTTGATTTAAAACCGATCCGTTGTCCAACATATTGATGAGCAGTTTTTGATAAGTTACCTCTCCTCCATGAAACCCGTCTATCGTCTCGTTGTCATTTGATTGGCATAAAGACATACTAGAAAAATTGTAAATTTCAAATTGATTCTTTTCGAAGAGTGGTTTTGCACAGCTATATATTTCTTTCAAGTACAAGTAGTGGTTGCTAGCGCTCATTTTATTGAAAACACTATCTGCAAATGGAGGCAGAAATGCAATGACACTAATTTGATTCGCTTTACAATATTTTAATAATTCGTTTAACTCAGCAAGTGCTTTTTGATTAACCACATTGCCATATTGAAAGCGTTTATTGCCCTTTTTTATTCTATCAAAAGTATCTGAATATTCAAAATCGTTTGCTGTGGAGTCGTTGCTTATTAGTTTTATAATTTGTTCACCATAAAAAAAACTTCCATCGTTTCTAAATCCGGTGTTATTCATAATAGCATTCATTCCAATCTTCTTACGCGGCTTTGAGTGGTTCATCAAGTTAGTAAAAGTATATTTTCCATCAAACAAATGCGTGTAGACTGTTTTGTAAGTAGGCAGTAATGTTGGAAAAAATGAATAACTATTTTGCCACGAATCAATGGTTGGTGTAGTTTTTAATGAGTCATACGCTTCATTAAACATCCATTGGTCGAGGGCAATTAGCAAATATTTTGGATGTTTGGCGTTGGGCAAGCTTTTTATGAAGGGCATGAAATCATTTATGCTTGATATGGTACTTCCTGCATTGTAAAAAGAAGAATCAAACATGTTGTTTCTAAATTGCAATACCCTGGAAGAACCTAATGCCCAAATGCTTTTTTTTTCGTTGGCATGCAGGTTGGTCCATTTAATGTAACCATAATTATTTTCATTGTAAACATACCCAATCAGGTAAGGCTCTTTAGCAGATAAAACATGATCAATTCTAGAAAAATTTTCTTCTGATTGCCATAAAATAAAAGAAGGAATAGCCAGGTATATAAATAAGGGGGTTGTAAATATTAAGGCTTTAATCAGAAATCTTTTCATAAACTAAAATTGAAAATAGATGAACTGCTGTTCTTTGCCGGTAAACATATAAATGGCTACTATGATGGCATAATACAATGACCATCTAAGAGGTCTATACCATTTTGCCCCCAAATGCGAAAGGGCATATTGCCGTTCTCTACCAAACCATTCAACAATAAAAAACAATAAGGTTAACACGATAATGGATTTGTCCATTCCTACACCTTTCGGAATGGTAAACAAAGAGCTGGAAAATATTTCGCCGATGTAATTAAATGCATGGGAAACATTATTTGCTCTAAAAAAAATCCAGGCAAAAACTGTTAAGCTAAATGTGAGTCCGATAGAAAATAGGTCTTTTATACCTGGCAGGTATTTGCCTTTTGCTACAATATCCAGATTGTTTCTGTGTGTATTAAAAATAATGGAAGGCATTATATACAAGGCATTCAGAAAACCCCAAACAATAAATGTCCAATTGGCGCCATGCCAAAAACCGCTCACCAAAAAAATGATAAAGGTATTCCGGATCTTCATCCACATACCGCCTTTGCTGCCACCTAATGGAATGTAGAGATAATCTTTAAACCACGAGGAAAGCGAAATGTGCCATCGTCGCCAAAATTCTGCAATATCTCTTGAGAAATAAGGGAAAGCAAAATTTCTTAAGAGGTCTATTCCAAACAGCCGGGCGGTACCTAATGCAATGTCTGAGTAGCCAGAAAAATCGCAATAGATTTGAATGGAAAAGAAAATGGCCCCTAATACAAGCGCACTTCCTGAAAAGTCTGCTGAATGATTGAAAACAGTATTTGCATATGCTGCACAGTTGTCCGCTATCACTACTTTCTTAAATAACCCCCACAATATTTGTCTTAATCCATCTGTAGCCAATGAATAATTGAATTGCCTTTTTTTGAGAATTTGGGGCAACAGATGCGTTGCTCTCTCAATAGGTCCGGCAACAAGCAATGGAAAAAAACTAACAAATACTGAATAGTCAACAAAGTTTCTTTCTGGCTTTATTCTATTTTTATAAATATCTATCACATAGGATAAGCCATGAAAAGTATAAAATGAAATGCCTACAGGCAATATCACTTCGAGTGAACCAATATTAGCTTTCAATCCTAACAGCGATAAACCCTCAGCGAATGAGTTTGCAAAAAAATTATAGTATTTAAAAACACCCAGAAAGCCGAGGTTGATGCCTATGCTGATCCATAACCAAAACAATTTCTTTTGCCTATTTTCAGCTTCGTGTATTTTAATGCCGGTGTAATAATCCAATAAAGTAGAGAAGATTAATAAAAACATAAACCGCCAGTCCCAACAAGCATAAAAAAAGTAACTAGAAACAAGCAGTAGCATATTTTGAATGCGTAAATTACCCCTTGTAGCAAACCAATAAAGAAAAAATACAATCGGTAAAAAAATAGCAAAATTTATTGAATTAAAAAACATGCGGTCTCTATGGTTTTAATGGGTCTGCCGGTTGAAGTATGGCTTATTACTATTTTTTGGCCCACTTTCCCTTTAACGTTTTTGCACCCTTCTTTCGTGCAATATATATTAATTGTTAAGGAACATACAGGTTATAATAAGTTTGATTAAGTATTTTTAGTAGTGAAACCCCCTTACTTTTTATATTTAAAAAAAGCACCCGATTTAGTAAAAGTGCTGATTATAAATGATGATGGACGTTTTTGCTACATAAAATTATTGGCACTTCATATTACCCCTATTGCTCGTACAATATCAAACTGCTCAATCCATCCACCGAAACACTATTGACCGTTTTATCAGCTAAATCATGCTTTATTCCTTGCTCATTCACGGTCTTTCCATCCACAGCCACCTTCCATTTTCCCTTGGGAATAGCGACCGTTCTACTTTCTTTTGCCCCGTTAAAAATCACAACAATATCCTTCCATACATCGCCATTGGCGTGGTCTTTTAATTGGTAGGCTATTACCTGCGGATCGTTTGTTTCTATAAACTGTAAATGCTTTCTGATCCCTTCCGCTGTTGGCATCCTGAATGCAGGATGGTTTCGCCGCAGATGTACCAGCCCTTTGTAATAATTAAATTCATTGTTGTACTTCGTCTTACGGTCCCAGTTTATTTCATTGATAGAATCCGGTGCATTGTACGAATTGGCAACACCCTTTTTTGTCCGCAACATTTCGGCACCGCTGTGCAGAAATGCAACACCCTGACTAGTGAGGACAATCGTATTCGCCAGTAGATCCATTTTGATTAGTTCAGCTTCGGTAGCTTTTGGATTCGATTGTTTCAGCCGGTCAAACAAGGTAAGGTCGTCGTGGCAAGATGCATAACTAATGGCCTGCGTAGGTTCTGCCGCCCATGCCGCTTTTGAATAATTTACTTTGCTATAGTCCACCTGCGGATGTTGGGTAGCTGCCACTATTCCGAATTTAATACTCTCTTTGTCCACCAACATTTTGTTGATGGTTTGGTTGCTGTTATCTCCCGCAAAACCATTTTTATGATCATCAGAAAACGGACCCTTTATGCCGTCCCGCATTTCATCGCCAAAGGCGGCAATGCGTTTCAATTGCAAGGTATTTTTCTTTACGGCTCTTTCTTCTTCAGGCAGTGGACTAGCACCGGCTGTCCAACCTTCGCCATATACAAATATCGAAGGATCTATTTTTTTCAGCGTATCGCTTACGGCATTCATAGTAGCGATGTCATGCACGCCCATCAGGTCAAAACGAAAACCGTCGAGGTGATATTCGGTTGCCCAATTAGCCACCGATTCTACAATAAATTTTCGCATCATCGGCCGTTCCGAAGCCGTCTCGTTGCCACAGCCTGTAGCATCTGCATACGAACCATCTGCCCGCTGCCGGTAGAAGTAGCCGGGGGCAAATTGATTAAAGTTTGACTGCAGATTGCTTGTATGATTGTACACCACATCCAGAATAACACCCATGCCATTGCTGTGCAGTGTCTGTACCATTTGTTTAAACTCGCGGATGCGCACATTGCCATCGGTTGGGTCGGTAGCAAAACTACCTTCCGGCACATTGTAGTTCAGCGGATCGTAGCCCCAGTTGTATTGCTGATCGGGTTTGGTTTCGTCTATAGAGTTAAAGTCGAAGGCGGGTAGCAGGTGCACATGTGTGATCCCCAATTCTTTCAGGTGGTCCAGCCCGGTGGCAGCGCCTTTGGTGTTTTTGGTACCCGATTCTGTAAAGCCCAAAAACTTTCCTTTGTGTACCATGCCCGAGTTGTTGGCTATAGAAATATCGCGGACATGTGTTTCGTAAAGGATGATGTCGGTAGCCTGTTTCACAACTATTCGGCGGTCGTTTTGCCAGCCTGTTGGGTTGGTAGCTTCCATATCTGCCACCATGCCGCGCAGGCCATTAACGCCTACTGCTTTGGCATAACAATCGGGCCTTTCCTGCAGCCACTGCCCATCTTGCTGCACCCGAAAAGTATAGTACAGGTTTTTCAGGTCTTGTTCAATGGTTATTTGCCACGTACCCTGTTCTCCGCTTGCTAGTGGATGCATAGAGATAGCCTCTCCTCCCACACCATCTTTGTACAACCGCAGCACAACAGCCGATGCCATAGGTGCCCACACTTTGAACGTAGTTCGTGAAGCCGAATAATGCACGCCGAGGTCTTTGCCGGTATACACAGGATAGTCTTTGTACAGATCAGTCATAGCAGGGGGGTTGAAAGCAAAAAGCATAGCTGCAAAAAAGAGTAGTTTCATGGGTTGAAGGTAAGGAAGAAGGGGAAGAAAGTCTTAACTGGGGTCTTTATGTTATCAATGCCACAGGCATAACTGTAGTCTTAGAAGTGTAAGGAGGATATCTTTATTCAATTAAAATACTTCATAGCTTCCAAACCTACCCATCTTCCCATATCTACGGGAACAGCATTTCCAATAAGCTTGTATGAACTTCTTTTATTTTCAAATTGAAAGTCATCTGGAAAACCTTGAAGCCTTGCATATTCACGAATAGAAAATGGTCTTATACCATGTTCTGAAAACTTATCCTTTACTAACCTTGTCCCCAAATCCTTTGAGTAATGAGCTACACATGTTGGGGCAATTGCATTAATGTCATTAGGATCTACAACAATTGGAAGGTCCCTATACTTGCCGTTGATTCTGCTCAATACATAAGCGGGCATTTCAACTATTGGATTTTTCTCAAGAATATCTTTCAGCTTTGGTTTGTTTGTTACCGCCTTAGGTTCTGAAATAAAAAATGGTTTCCTTGTTCCAATCAATATTAATCGCTTCCTTCTTTGCGGCAACCAATTTGATGCGTCAACAGGGCAAAATACGTTCACATAATAATCCGGTAGTTTTGTCATTGCTTCCATAACAACCTTAAACTTTTTCATGCCCGGCACATTCTCAACAATGTACATTTCAGGACGTTCAATAGCAATGTGCCTGAAAAAATGAAGGAATAAATCATCACCAGTTCTCGTTCCATGAATATCAGCAATTGCTGAGTATTTCGTACAAGGATAAGTACCCACTATAATATCTGTCTGTGGTTGTTCAAGTACGGTTTGATCTTTAATATCCACATTAAGTATTGAATGAGAAAAGTAGCTCTTATTTTTCTTCATGCAATCTGTAGCTTCCCTATCAAGATCCAATGATTGAATAACATTGATACCGGCTTGCATTATTCCTATCTCCATTCCCCCGCATCCTGAAAAATATCCTTTCGCTGTTGGTTGGTACATAAATCTATTTTTTGAAAACTACGTCCTGATGAAACTGAAGAAACGTTGGATTAGGAGGATATTTTTTTGGAAGTTGAATTTTACAGCCATTTAAAAATTCGAAGTGTTTTGAATAATATGGCTTGTTGTCTTTGCTTTTCAAAAACGAAGAAACGATTACCTCAAAATCTTTATTAATGCTTATTAATCCTAAATCAAAGGCTTTGTCATAAAGGGAGGATAAACAAATTCCATTTTCCGGATTAAGTCTTTCATTTTCATGCTTTGACCAAGGTGAAATATGGCTTGCTATCAATAAGCTAGGAATGTCTATTCCTGTTATGGCACATTTGCTCGAATAATTAGCGATGACTATTTGTCGAAAAACGTTTTGATTTACCCTAGTTTTAATCTCACGAATTTTATATTCCCCCTTCAAATGATTGATACCAGTTAAGATCTCTGCATACTTATTTTCAAGAGCTACATCTTGCTTTTCAGCTAATATTTTTTCACTTTCAAATAGCAAATCTTCTTTGTTATTGACAAATTCATCCCAAATGGGTTGTACTTGTTTAATTCCGCCAACCAAACCCTTTATACCTCTTTTTTGGTGATATGGATCTACACTAGCAAAGTTGTTGAGTCTCATCGATACAGCATTACTTGTTCTTCCAATAACTTCTGCCAATTCTTTTACCTCTTTTGTTTTTGCATCGTATCCCTTCATCTAAGTACATATTGTTTTAGTTAAAAATCCCCTACTTCAGGGGCTTCCAGTTATGCGGTAGCAGTTCTTTGATTCTGTTGATGGGGTGGTCTGGTAATCGGGTGAGGACATCTTTAAGCCATTCCCA
>JANMZN010000186.1:0-4060 GCA_031383285.1 Segetibacter sp. | reverse complement strand
CGTTCCTGTTCCTCCATTGTTTGCCGCAGGTGGTGGGGTTGCAGGTGGGGTTTTTAGCCTGGTTGTTCCCGGAAACTGCACCTTCCATTTCTCGTAATAACTGCTACTACCCGGTACATTTTGCCCTGCCAGAAAACGGGCATTTCTATACACTGCCTGTGTGGTCAGAAATATATCGTAACCCAACAGGCGGCCTGTATCCTCTACCATTTGGTTAAGGGCGGCCATCCGTGCAAGGCGGGGCATCAGTAGTTTGCGGGCTACTATGTCGCGGTCCCACTCTGCTACATCTACAAATGCAGGAATGCATACACTATTAACCGTGCAATCTTCGCGTACGGTAAGGGTCCACCCTTCGGTTTCGTTGCCCAACCTTCCGTACTGCTGCCTTTCTTCGGGGGTCATTTGTACAGCTTTGGGTTTTATTACATCTTCCAGTTTGGTAATTGCTTCGTCTATGATCTGCAATTCGGCATCGGTAAACTGCAGGCTGATTAAATTTTCTATAGCCATGGTGTTATTGTTTTTAGATTTTTAGTGTTTGTTTTTTTAAAATTATTGTTTGCCTAAAGCGTTGTACTTGCAAGGCGCAGGCGGTGGGCTTTTTTTAATGCATTCATTGGCCCTGTCTGTAGTTGCCAAAAGGCGCTTGGGGTCTGATCTGATTTTTACCATGGTGTACTGTTTTTTAAATTTTTAAAAAAATGTAGTGCAAATAGGCTTTGATAATTGCGCTACGAAACTGCACCAATTGGCAATCCCAGACAATCCGTATTTTTCCCACGATTTGCGGGAAAAACACGGATTGTTTTTGTGAAAAAAAAGTTGTAAGGAAAAGGTTATAGGGACGAAACCTTTGGCGGATTTTCTTACACCATTACCAACCGGTGCTTGAAGGCAAAAGTGACCAAGCCACTCCTCGATTTTACATGTAGCTTTTCGAACACACTATCGCGGTAGCTGTCAACGGTTCGGATACTAACTTTCATTTCAATCGCTATTTCTTTGTAGGTAAGGTCGGAACAGGATAGTTGTATAAATGTTTCTTCGCGTTCGGTTATTTTTAAAAAGTTGCTAACCGACCCACTTGAATGCCCTATGGCTGATATGCCTTTTACTAACTGACTTGAGACAATGTCTGAATGATAAAAGCCTTTATCCATTACTTGTTCAATAGCTGTTTCCAGTTCTTCGGCTTGGCAATCTTTGATGAGGTATCCCCTTACCCCATTGCGCAGCATGCGAATGATGGCTAAATCATCATCGTGTACACTGAGGGCTATTACCCTTACCCCGGGATGGTTTTCTTTTAGCCACACGGCAGTAGCATATCCGTCTTTGATGGGCATGTTGATGTCGAGCAGCAGGATGTCGGGCAGCGGATGGTTTGTTATGGCTTCTTCCAATTCTACTCCATTGGCAGCATGAAAAATAACCGTATGCCCAAAGCTGCGAATTAGAAGCTCCAAAGAATTTCGCAACAGACTATGATCATCTACAAGGGCTATAGTTGCCATGAATTTTTTGTTTGTATAATGAATAAAAATATGGGTATTGTCTTATACAAACAAATATTTAAGAATATTTAATAATGAGCTTTTCTATTTTATTGGGCTACTCAAGGAATTTTTTTTCATCAATCAACGGGAATAGATATAGCCTGTTCTGCTTAATACAAAAAATCATTTTATTAATAGAAGAGGAAAAGGTTGTGGGGACACAACCTTTGGCGGAGACGTTTTTTTGGCAATCCTATTTTGGCAATCCTATTTTGGTTTCAAGTTTTTGTTTTCCTGCTGCTTCAGTTACCCACTTTCCATTTAGATTTAAAAATGATAATTTACACCAAAAAACAGTTGTTGCCCTTTTTCCCTAACTGAGGGTGTTCTCACATAGTTTCCGTCAACTTTAAAAATGCAATTCAATTCTATATTGTCCTTGATTTTTATGCCAGTTTGTGCATATACTGCAGACCAAGTTTTGTTTAGATTCAAGGTTTGCTCACCGTTATAGGGTATGACAAGGACAGTGCTCTCAAATAAATATTTATTTTTCTTGTAGTTAGAGATATTTAAACCATAGGAAGCACCAAAGTACCATTTAAGGTTGTCTCTTTTCAGTATGTTGTAGTTAAAAGATAAGTATGATTGAATAATTGTTTGACTAATCTCATAGCCATAGGTTGCTGCAGGATTTGGATCGAAATATTCGCCCTTATTACTAAGTGTGTTGTATAAAACGCCAAGTCTGATAAAACCTAAATTAAGATCTCTACCAATTAGATGATCAACTCCTAAAGATATGAATGGAGATACCTTAGTTGGAAAAACCAACTCTTCATATTTAAGCTCGTTGTTTTCTTTGAACTTGACTGTTTGAATTGCTAATCCGGCACCAGCAGAAAATCGCAGAGATTTTTTCTTCAGTGGTTTAAAAGCGTAGTTGACATTGCTATTAATAGAAGAAAAAAATGGGCGGAGATCCGATTCTTTATACTCGGCCTCAAGCAATTTATCTATTTGCTTTGTATTGAGTGTGCCATCCAATAACTTTAATAACTGTTGCTTAAATCCATTGTTGGTAACAACATATTTGTTATCAGTTGCAGTGACCACATTGTCCGACATACCCTGCGCTGTAGATTTCCTCGTTTGAAAAGAAACCTTATACTCCAACTCTTCAATACTTCCCCCATCCCTGCTGAAGTAATAATGAACTTTCGTATCAAAATACTCGTACAAACAAAAAGGAGTTCCTTTTACAAGTGTTCGTAGAAATACTGTTTCTGTTCGACTAGTGTCTTGTTGATTAAGATCCATTTCATCTACATTCACAGGACGCATATCAATTTTTACAACAGCTTTTTCATACCTATCACGACCACTAACTTCAAATGCTTTTATCTCCTTTAGGGTATAGGTAATCACATTGGAATTTTTGGTTGATTTAAAGGAAATTTTAGTTGGATTACTATTCCATTGTTGATAATTGATTAGCCCACTATCTGCTGTGCCATTATTCCCGATTATGTATCCCGGTAAATAATTGGATTGAGCTTTAATGGATGTCATAACTAAACAACTAAAGCAGATCAGTAGGGTCAAATTTCTAATAAAAAATAAATTCATAAGGGGTTAATTAATTTTCAAACAAATGTATTAAATTTATTAACATTGACTATGTTGGTTTTTGAATGTGCAATTGCAAAAAGTCAAAGAGGCGTAATCCTTGGATTATCAAGAATGCGGTTGATGAATTTAATTGAAAATAATTACGATTAAAATCGAGCTATGTGTTGCCTTCAACTTTTCTTGTAAATCAATTTTTCTTTTCAAACCTTTCTTTCAAACATAATCTCCTTTACTTGTTATGGTATTTAAGGTGGTGCTCTGCTAATACGTTAATCAATCATGGAAATACTTTTGCAGGACAATGACAAAATAAAATTATCAAGCTCGTATTTAAATAAAAAAAGCCGTCTCATAACAAGACGGCTTCTGTAGTATTCATCATTTATAAAAACCTAAAACCAACTTCTGATCCATGTTTCGCTGGCCGTTTTTTTCAATTTTCTGCGACGTGCTTTTACTTTTATGTATTGGTTTATCATGGCTACAATCATAAGCGGCATAAACAAAATAGTCAATGGTGGAATGCCTAGCATACTAATCCAGGTGCCACCAAACAAGCGGCGCATTGGGCGTTTCAATCGCTCAGCTATCAGGTACATACTAGGTACAATGACCAGTGTCATAAAGAATGCAACGGTCAATCCAAAAATGATGGTCCAGGACAACGGCTTCCAGAATTTTGCACTGTCTCCACCAAAGAAAATGTGTGGGTCTAGTTCAGAAAACATTCGCACAAAATCTATGTTAAAACCGATGGCCAAAGGTATGAGTGCAAGGATAGCTGCCAATGCGGTTAGCAATACCGGAATGATCCTCGTTTTGCCGGCTTGAATCACCGCTTCTCTTGTCTTCATTCCCCTGCTTCTAAGCTCATCTGCAAACTCTATTACAAGAATACCATTCTTTACTACTATACCTGCCAATCCTAC